>NZ_DCXA01000164.1:7560-11022 GCF_002328915.1 Aquabacterium sp. UBA2148 | reverse complement strand
CCGCCCCCGCCGCCCGCTCCCAACGTGGATGAGTTGGTGAACAAGGCTCGCCAGGAGGGCTACCAGGACGGCTACCGCAATGGCCTGGCCGCCCTGGAGAGCTACAAGCAGACGCAGGCCGCGCAGATGGCCGCGCACATGAGTGACCAGGTCGGCGCGCTGGCATCCGACTTTCACCAGCGCCTGGAGTCGCTGGAGCAGCAGTTGGCCGGCCGCATCGCCGGGGTGGCGCTCGAGCTGGCCCGCCAGGTGGTTCGCACCGAATTGAAGATCCACCCCGAGCTGGTGGTGGACGTGGCCGAGCAGGCCTTGGGCGCCTTGCTGGCCTCGGCCCGTCAGGTGATCGTTCGCCTGCACCCCGAAGACCATGCCATGGCCTTGCCTCACCTCAGCGAGATGCTGAGCGCCCGCGGTGCCCGCATGGTGCCCGACGTGACGCTCAACCGAGGTGGTTGCGTGGTCGAGTCAGACATCGCCGTGATCGACGCGGCCATCGAGGCCCGCTGGGACCGCGCCGCCGCCGCCATGGGCTACGAGGCCCCTTGGCACGATGGCCACGAGGCCCACAGCCTGGCCGATGCGCACCCCATCCGAAACCTTGACGAAGAAGACGCCGATGCCTGGCCGGATGCCCGTCGCGCACCGAACGAGGAGGACCCCGCATGAACATGCCCATGAGCGCCCGCACCGACGTGGCGATGGACCGCTGGAACCGCTTCCTCGATGACTTGGACGCCTGCGCCAGCACCCGCATGCCCTTGGAGAACCAGGGCAAGCTGGTGCGCCTGTCGGGCCTGGTGCTCGAGGCCACGGGCCTGCGACTGCCGGTGGGCGCCGTCTGCGAAATCCACTCCGAGACGCGCCTGGAATCGACGCCCGTGCTGGCTGAGGTCGTGGGCTTCACCGGCGACCGTGCCTACCTGATGCCGACCGCCGAGGTGCATGGCCTGGCCAGCGGCGCGCGCGTGGTGCCTTGCCCGATCCCGATGAACACCCCTTTGCTGGGTCGACCCAACCACCCCTGGCGCCGCAGCGAAGACCGCACCCGTCACCTGCCCGTGGGCGCTGGCCTGCTGGGCCGCGTGGTCGATGCGCAAGGCGTGCCGCTGGACCGCAAGGGCCCGCTGCAGCACATCCGCAGCGAGCCGCTGGCCCGCCGTGCCATCAACGCCATGGAGCGCGACCCGGTGCGCCTGCCGCTGGACACCGGCGTGCGCGCCATCAATTCGATGCTGACCGTCGGCCGTGGTCAGCGCATCGGCCTGTTCGCCGGTTCGGGCGTCGGCAAGTCGGTGCTGCTGGGCATGATGGCCCGCTACACCCAGGCTGACGTCATCGTCGTGGGCCTGATCGGCGAGCGGGGCCGCGAAGTCAAGGAATTCATCGAAGACATCCTGGGCGAAGAGGGCTTGGCCCGCTCCGTGGTGGTGGCAGCTCCGGCCGACGCACCTCCGTTGACCCGCATGCAAGGTGCCGCTTACGCCACCGCCGTGGCCGAGCACTTCCGCGACCAGGGCCTGCACGTGCTGCTGCTGATGGATTCGCTGACCCGCTACGCCATGGCACAGCGTGAAATCGCGCTCGCCATCGGTGAGCCGCCCGCCACCAAAGGTTATCCGCCTTCGTGCTTTGCCAAGCTGCCTCAGTTGGTCGAGCGCAGCGGCAACGGCCTCAATGGCCATGGCTCCATCACGGCGTTTTACACCGTGCTCTCGGAGGGGGATGATCAGCAGGACCCCATCGCCGACGCGGCCCGCGCCATCCTGGACGGCCACATCGTGCTCTCGCGCGAGCTGGCCGAATCCGGCCATTTCCCTGCAATAGACATCGAACGCAGTGCTTCTCGGGTGATGCACAACGTCGCCGATGGGCAACATATTGAGGACGCGCGACGCTTTCGCCAGCTGTGGTCCAAGTACAGCAAGGCGAGGGACCTGATCCAGCTCGGTGCTTACGTGCCCGGCGGCGACATGGACCTGGACCAGGCGGTGCGCGTGCACCCGCACATGGTGCGCCTGCTGCAGCAGGACATGCACGACCCGGCCTGGCTGGGCGATGCGGTCGGCGAGCTGCACCGCATCGTGGCGGCCTGAAGGTTGTTGAATCGGAGTTGACCCATGAGTGGCATTCAGTCCCTGCTGTTGGTGCTGGAGGCGGCGCAAAAAGAGCGCGATGCGGCCCTGTCGGCCCACGAGGCGGCCCGCAAGTCCCATGAGTCGGCCCGTCAGCAGGCGCAGTCGCTCAACGACTGGCGGCAGGACTACCAAAAGCGCTGGCAGGCGCAGTTCCAGCAATCGGGCGGCGTCGAGATCGTGCGCTGCTATCAGGATTTCATGGCCCGGCTGGGTGACGCGGTGTCCGAGCAGGACCGTCGCGTTGGCAACGCCGAGCAGCAGGTGGCCCGCGCGCGGGCCTTGCTCCTCGAGCGGGAGCGCCGGGTGGCGGCGGTCTCGCAACTGATCGATCGTCGCCAGGCAGAGGCCATGCACAAGCAGGCCCGCCAGGACCAGAAAGCCACCGACGAAATGGCCGCGCGCAGCGTGCGCCTGCAGCAAAGCCTGGGCGCCTCGGCCACAGGCCTGTCGACCGGCGCCATCTGAAGGGGTGAAACACATGGGCAACGCGATCAACAACACCGGCAACCAGGCCAGCAGCGCCGGCCAGCTCACCGACATGCTCTCGCGCATGGCTTCGGGCAAGCAGGGCGACGAATCGGGCTCCGAAAGTTTTGCCCGCTGGATGAGCCAACACCAGGGCGCTCAGCCGAGCAACCTGGCGGCCGCCCAGGCCACTCGGCCCACCACGCTGGCCACGCCGGTGCGACCGCCTGTCGCCAATGCCTTGCCCAACATGGGTGCGCGCCTGCAGGTCGCTCGCGCCAGCACCCCGTCGGCCGCACACGAGCCCGAGCGCGTGGCGTCCAATCAGGGGGCGCGCCAGGAAGCGCGCTCGGCCAAAGCCCGCACCGAGCAGGCAGCCAAGCCAGCCAGCCGTCAGCCTGCATCGAACCAGGCCAAGCCCACCGACGAGGCCCAAGAGGCCGTGCGCAGCGATGCCACCAGCCGCGCCGAGCTGATCGACGACAAGGCACAAGACACCACCCGCTTCACCACCGCCATGGGCGAGGGCGTCGCCGAGGTGCGCGAACTCACGCCCCCCACCGATGTGCAGGCCAACGACTCGGCCAGCATGATGGCCTGGCTGGTCAGCCTGACCCAACCCAGCGCGCCCACCATGCCAGCCGAAGGCTCGATCGATGGCGATGCCTCGGGCGAGGGGACCTTGCAGGACGCCGAACCGGGCCTGACTTTGTTGGGGCAAGACGGGGACAAGGGCGAGAAAGGCCGTGGCCGAGGCCTGGCCCAGGGATGGAGCGTGGGACAGCGCGAGCTGGGCCTGGACACCCGGGCTGCGGCGTCGTCCTCGGCGGCTGCCTTGCAGGTCGACGCCCTGCTGGGGCGT
>NZ_DCXA01000164.1:4256-7456 GCF_002328915.1 Aquabacterium sp. UBA2148 | reverse complement strand
AAGCCGGCGACCCGCTGGCCGCGATGGTGCCGATCGATGGCGGGCGGGTCTCTTTTGGGCAGACCCTGTCTCAGGTGGCCGCACCGCGCCACGAGCAGGCCTCGATCCCCGTGCCCCTGAACGCCCCCGACTTTTCCCAGAAGCTGGCCGACCAGGTCAGCCTGTGGGTGGGGCAGGTCAAGCAGGACGGCCCGATGACGGCCGAGCTGCACCTGAACCCGGCAGAGATGGGCCCCATCAACGTGAAGATCTCGCTCGATGGCACGGCCGCACAGGTCGACTTCGCTGCCGCAGCCCTGGAAACCCGACAGGCCATCGAAGCCAGCCTGTCGCTGCTCTCCAGTGCCCTGAACGACGCGGGCCTGAGCCTGTCTGGCGGCGGCGTGTCGTCCCAGACACCCCAGCAGACCCTGGCGCAGGGCGGCAACGCTGGCCAGGACGGCCGGGGTGGCCGTGACCCGAACGAGCGCAACCGAGGCGAACAAGCCGATGCGGACGACGCTGGTGGCCTGCGCCAGGTCAGCGCCCCGAAGGCGAGTCGCCTGGGCGGCCTGGACCTCTACGCTTGAGACTGCCTGGCAGGCCTTTCGCCTCCCGAGCGTGACAGACCGGCGGAAATCGCCGGTTTTTCACATCGCTTATCGCCTCTTCGGTTTCCGGCTGGCTTCGAATAATCCACCCATGCCCCCGAGCTTTTCATGACCCGGGGACATGAACCGCAGGAGATCCGAGCATGTCAGCACCCGCCGCCGCCCCGGCCGAAGGCGAAGCCCCCCCCAAGAGCAAGAAAAAGCTCATCATCATCATCGTTGCTGCGCTGCTGGTGCTGGTGCTCGGTGGTGGCGCGGCGGCCTTCATGATGATGAAGAGCAAGGCTGACGCCGAGGCCGCCGCCGAAGAGGGCGACGACACCGAACACGCCGAGCCGGCCAAAAAGGCCAAGAAGCCCGAGCCCAAGAAGGACGAGCACGCCGGCCCGCCCACCTTCGTGCCGCTGGACCCGTTCGTGGTGAACCTGGCCGACAAGGATGTCGAGCGCTACGCTCAGGTGGGCATCAACCTGCAGGTCGATGACCCCAAGGTGGGCGAGCAGATGAAGGCCTACATGCCCGCCATCCGCAACGCCGTGCTCCTGATCCTCTCGCACAAGAGCGCCGACGACATCCTGCCCCCCGAAGGCAAGCAAAAGCTCGCCGAAGAGATCCGCCGCGAGGCAGCCCGTGCCATGGGCTACGAGATCGAAGACCCGGAAGAGGAAGAGCCGGAAGAGGAAGAGACCCCCAAGAAAAAGAAGAAGAAAAAGAAGAAGGTCGAGTCCTACAACCCCATCGTCCACGTGCACTACTCGAACTTCATCATCCAGTGATGAGCGAGCCCTGCAGCCTGCTTTCGGTCTGAGAAGTCCACCATGAACCAGCAGATCCTCTCGCAAGACGAAGTCGATGCACTGCTCCAGGGCATCACTGGCGAAAGCCAGAAGCTCGAGCAGGACGACGCGCCCAAGGAAGGCATCCGCGACTACAACCTGGCGCAGCAAGAGCGCATCGTGCGTGGGCGCATGCCCACGATGGAGATCATCAACGAGCGCTTCGCCCGCAACATCCGCGTCGGCTTGTTCAACTTCATCCGCAAGTCGCCCGAGGTCTCTGTGGGCGGCATCAAGGTCCAGAAGTACAGCGCCTTCCTGCGCGAGATCGTGGTGCCCACGAACTTCAACATCATGGCCGTTCGCCCTCTGCGCGGCTCCGGCCTGATCGTCTGCGACCCGACCCTGGTCTTCGCCGTCATCGACTCGCTGTTCGGCGGCGTCGGCAAGTTCCACACCCGCATCGAGGGCCGCGACTTCTCGGCCACCGAGCAGCGCATCATCCGCCGCCTGGTCGAGGTGGTGTGCGAAGAGTACAAGCGCTCCTGGCAGGGCATCTACCCCGTCGAGCTGGACTACCAGCGCTCGGAGATGCAGCCCCAGTTCGCCAACGTGGCCACGCCCAGCGAGATCGTGGTGTGCTGCTCCTTCACGCTGGAGATCGGCGACACCAGCGGCACCATCCACTTCTGCATCCCCTACGCCACGCTCGAGCCCATCCGCGACATCCTGTTCAGCTCCATCCAGGGCGACTCGGCCGAGCCCGACCGCCGTTGGGTCAAGTTGCTGACGCAGCAGATCCAGTCGGCCGAGGTCGAGCTGGTGGCGGAGCTGGGGCATGCACCGGCCACCGTCGAGCAGCTGCTGGCCTTCAAGCCGGGCGACTTCATCGAGCTGGACCTGGAAAAGATCATCCAGGCCAAGATCGACGGCGTGCCCGTTTTCGAAGCCTATTACGGCACCTCCGACAACAAATACGCGCTTCGCGTCGAGAAGCTTTTGACCACCGGCAACACCGGCTGGCTTGGAGACCAACATGTCTGAATCCGCAGCAGAGTTCCCGCCCGAAGGCGGTCAGGCCGATGGCGGCGAACAAGATGCGATGGCCGCCGAGTGGGAGGCCGCGCTGGCCCAGCAAAGCAGCTCGGGTGGCGCTTCTGCCGACGCCATGTTCGATGGCGCCTCGGCCGGCACGGCCAGCGAGGTGGCCAACCCGGCTGCGCAGATGACGCCCGCTGCCTTTGCCAACTTCGGCTCGTCGGGCTCGTCGGTGGCTGGTGCGGGCAACGACATCAACATGATCCTGGACATCCCCGTGCAGTTGACGGTGGAGCTGGGTCGCACGCGCATCCCCATCAAGAACATCCTGCAGCTGGCGCAGGGCTCGGTGGTGGAGTTGGACGCGATGGCCGGTGAGCCGATGGACGTGCTGGTCAACGGCTTTCTGATCGCCCAGGGCGAGGTGGTGGTGGTCAACGACAAGTTCGGCATCCGCCTGACCGACATCGTCACGCCTTCCGAACGCATGCGGCGTCTCAGCCGCGGCGGCTGACCGAGGGGCACCCCGATGGCAGCCAGCGGCGCGTCCTTCCTGTGGTTCGTCTTCGTCATCGCCCTGATCCCGGCCAGCCTGTGGCTGCTCAAGCGATCAGGCCTGGCCAATGGCCTGGCCAACGGC
Organism: Aquabacterium sp. UBA2148; assembly: GCF_002328915.1. NCBI lineage: Bacteria > Pseudomonadati > Pseudomonadota > Betaproteobacteria > Burkholderiales > Sphaerotilaceae > Aquabacterium > Aquabacterium sp. UBA2148. Next base: position 4,412 of record NZ_DCXA01000164.1, on the reverse strand, counting down.
CTGAGCGGCGCAGGCCCCATCGCCCCCATGAAAACGGTCGGCCAGCTCGGCCTAGGGCCTGGGCAGCGCCTGGTCACCGTCGAGGTGGGGCAGGGCGATGCACGCACCTGGCTCGTGCTGGGCGTGACCGGGCAGAACATCCAGACCCTGCACACC
>NZ_DCXA01000164.1:0-4178 GCF_002328915.1 Aquabacterium sp. UBA2148 | reverse complement strand
CCATGGCGCCGCAAGCCCCGGCAGAGCCTGCCGCCAGCTCGCCCGCCGTGCACCCCGCTTTTGCCACCTTGCTGCGCCGCACCCGTCAGGGAGACCAATGATGCGCCCCATGAACCGCGCCTCGCTGGCCCTCGCCCTGAGCCTGCTGGCCCCGCTGGCCTGGGCCCAGGCGGCCCCGGGTGGCCAGGCCTCGCTGCCCTTGCTGATCGGCCAAGGTGGTGGTGGCACCAATTACTCGGTGCCCATCCAGACCCTGCTGTTCTTCACGGCCTTGAGCTTTTTGCCGGCCGTGCTGCTGATGATGACGGGCTTCACCCGCATCGTCATCGTGCTGGGCCTGATGCGCCAGGCCCTGGGCACCCAGGCCGCGCCGCCCAACCAGGTCATCGTCGGCCTGTCGCTGTTCCTGACCTTGTTCGTCATGGGGCCGACCCTTGACAAGGTCTACAAGGAAGCCTACGAGCCTTTCGCGGCCAACCAGATCACCTTTGTCGAGGCGCTGGACAAGGGCCAGGCCCCCATGCGCGGCTTCATGCTCAAGCAGACCCGACAGTCCGACCTGGCCTTGTTCAGCCGCCTGGCCAAGGTCGAGCCGGGCCTCAAGCCCGAGCAGGTGCCTTTTCGTGTGCTGGTGCCAGCGTTTGTCACCAGCGAGCTGAAGTCGGCCTTCCAGATCGGCTTTCTGATCTTCATCCCCTTCCTGGTCATCGACATGATCGTGGCCAGCGTGCTGATGAGCCTGGGCATGATGATGCTCTCGCCCGTGATGGTGGCCTTGCCGTTCAAGCTGATGCTGTTCGTGCTGGCCGATGGCTGGAACCTGCTGCTCGGCTCGCTGGCCGCCAGCTTTGCGCAGTGACCGCGCGCCACAACGGAGCCCCGACATGGATCCCCAACAGGTTCTGACCATCAGCCGCGACGGGCTGCTCACGCTGATCACCGTGGTTGCGCCGCTGATGCTGGTGGTGCTGGCCGTGGGCCTGGTGGTGAGCATCTTCCAGGCCGCCACGCAGATCCACGAGCAGACGCTGTCTTTCGTGCCCAAGCTGCTGGCGGCTTTCGCCACCCTGGGCGTGGCCGGCCCCTGGATGCTCAACACCCTGGTCGAGTACATCCAGCAGGTGTTGCAGTCCATCCCGTCGGTGGTGGGCTGAGCGTTCGGCTCCAGCGGCGGCGTCCATGGTCTCTTTCACCGAAGCCCAGATCCTTGCCTGGGTCAGCGCCTGGATCTGGCCGTTCTTTCGCATCCTGGGGCTGTTCACCACGGCGCCCGTTCTGTCGATGCGCGTGGTGCCGCGCCGCGTGCGCATCGGCCTGGCGGCCCTGGTGGTCATCGCGGCCGAGCCCAGCCTGCCGGCCCCGCCACCCATCGCGCTGAACTCGCCTGAGGCCCTGATGGTGCTGATTCAGCAGGTGCTCATCGGCCTGACCATGGGGTTTGCGGCCCGGGTGGTGTTCGCGGCCATTGAGTTCGCCGGTGAACTGGTGGGCCTGCAGATGGGCCTGAACTTTGCCTCCTTCTTCGACCCGCTCAGCGGCGGGCAGATCACCGCCGTCAGCCGGCTCTACGGCACGGTCGCGTCCTGGCTGTTCATCGTCATGAACGGGCACCTGATGCTCACGGCGGCGCTCATCCAGAGCTTCCAGGCCTTCCCGGTTTCGCCTGAGCCCCTGGCCTTCTTGCAGGTCGTGCAGCCGCACGTTTGGGGCGCCGAGGTGTTCAAGCTGGGGCTGTGGGTGTCTTTGCCCGTGGTGGCCATGCTGGCTTTGACCAACCTGGTCATGGGCCTGGTGGCGCGCGTGGCGCCCCAGATGAACATCTTCTCGATCGGCTTTCCGATCACGATCGGTGTGGGTCTGACCGGCCTGTGGCTGACCCTGCCGATGATGCAGGTGCCGTTCACCATGGCCATCGAGCGCATGCTCGCCTTGTTCATGTGAGGGGCTGCGAAGCGCCTCAGCCGAAGCTGACCGGCTGACCCTGGATGTCGAACGGGATGAAGTTGGCGATCCGGCCCGACTTGATCGATTCAACCATGCGTTGCAGCGGCGCTTCGGCGTCGTTGCTGCTCGGGCTGCGTCCGGCGCTGCCCGACAGCGCGGCGACGAAGACGATGTCCCAAGCTGGCCCGGCACGCCGCGACTCGGCGAGCAGCGCCTCGAACGACGGCAGCTCCGCAGGTGACTTGTCCACGCACATCAACGGCGTCAGCGTGCCGCCTTGGCCGGCTTGAAACCGGGCGCGTTGCTCAGGGGTGGCGTCGTCGGGCAACTCGGCCGTGGTGAACACGAACAGCAGGCGTTGCGGTTCGGCCTGCTGGCTTGCCGAGCGCAGAAGGTCGTCGAAACTGGCAATGGTCATCGAGGGCTTTCGTGGGCGGGCAGGGCAGTCTCAAGCCTGAAACGCAGCACCCGACCTGGGTTGGCACATCGGTGGATTATGGCTTGAGCCAGTTCACGGGGATCGCCTCCACGGCCCTGCGCCTCGAAGGCCTGACTAGAATCCAGCATGGCCACCCAAGCACCCCCCGCTTCCCCTTCGTCCCCCTCCGCTGCCTACGGCGAAGGCTCCATCCGCGTCCTCAAGGGCCTGGAGCCCGTCAAGCAGCGCCCGGGCATGTACACCCGGACCGACAACCCCCTGCACATCATCCAGGAGGTGATCGACAACGCCGCCGACGAGGCCCTGGCGGGTTTCGGCAAGCGCATCGCGGTCACCCTGCACACCGACGGCTCGATCAGCGTCGAGGACGACGGTCGGGGCATCCCCTTCGGCCTGCACCCCGAAGAAGGCGTGAGCGTGGTCGAGATCGTCTTCACCCGCCTGCACGCGGGCGGCAAGTTCGACAAAGGCTCGGGCGGTGCGTACAGCTTCTCAGGCGGCCTGCACGGCGTGGGCGTGAGCGTGACGAACGCGCTGTCCACCCGCCTGCAGGTCACCGTCAGCCGCGACAAGCAGGTGGCGACGCTGGCCTTCGGCGGTGGCGACGTGATCGAGCCCGTGGCCGTGCGTCCGGCCGCCAGTGGCGATCGCAAGAACGGCACCACCGTGCGCGCTTGGCCCGACGCCAAGTACTTCGAAAGCGCCGAGCTGCCCCGTGGCGAGCTGGTGCACATGCTGCGCAGCAAGGCCGTGCTGATGCCGGGCGTGACCATCACGCTGACCATCGAGAAGTCTGGCAGGGAGCCCGAAGTCCAGACCTGGCTCTACAAGGGCGGTCTGCGTGACTACCTCAGCCAGACGCTGACCGCCGACCCGGTGATCCCGCTGTTCGAGGGCGAGCAGTACGCCGGCGGCAACGAGAGCGAGAACTTCGCCGAAGGCGAGGGCGCGGCCTGGTGCGTGGCCTTCACCGAAGACGGCTCGCCCATGCGCGAGAGCTACGTCAACCTGATCCCCACCGTGGCCGGCGGCACGCACGAAGCAGGCCTCAAAGACGGCCTTTTCCAGGCAGTCAAGGGTTTCATCGAGATGCATGCGCTGATGCCCAAGGGCGTCAAGCTGATGCCCGATGACGTTTTCGGTCGCGCCAGCTTCGTGCTGTCAGCCAAGGTGCTGGACCCGCAGTTCCAGGGTCAGACCAAGGAGCGCCTGAACAGCCGCGACGCCCTGCGCCTGGTCAGCACCTACGTCAAGCCGACGATGGAGCTGTGGCTCAACCAGCACGTCGACCACGGCAAAAAGCTGGCCGAGCTGGTCATCAAGCAGGCCCAGGCCCGCCAGCGCGCCGGCCAGAAGGTCGAGAAGAAGAAGGGCTCCGGCGTGGCGGTGCTGCCCGGCAAGCTGACCGATTGCGAAAGCCGCGACATCGCCTTCAACGAGGTCTTCCTGGTCGAAGGTGACTCGGCCGGTGGCAGCGCCAAGATGGGCCGCGACAAAGAGACCCAAGCCATCCTGCCCCTGCGCGGCAAGGTGCTCAACGCCTGGGAGGTTGAGCGCGACCTGCTCTTCAAGAACAACGAGATCCACGACATCTCGGTGGCGATCGGCGTCGACCCGCACGGCCCGAACGACTCGCCGGATCTGTCAGGCCTGCGCTACGGCAAGGTCTGCATCCTGTCGGACGCCGACGTGGACGGCTCGCACATCCAGGTGCTGCTGCTGACGCTGTTCTTCCGCCACTTCCCCAAGCTGATCGAAGCCGGGCATGTGCACGTGGCGCGCCCGCCGCTGTTTC
>NZ_DCXA01000162.1:24995-26257 GCF_002328915.1 Aquabacterium sp. UBA2148 | reverse complement strand
CAGGCCCTGCGCGATAAGGCGGCTCACCGCGCCCGGCATGGGGCGACTGCGGGCGCTGCTGCGTCGGCGATCGGCCAGGGCCTGAGGGACGCTGCGAATGCGCATCCCGCCGCTCGCCATGCTCGCCGCGCGCAGGCGCACCGGCTTCATCAGAAGGCCGGCCGGTGGCGGCGGAAACACGGGGGCGACGGATCGGTTTGATCGGCATGGGGCGGGTGGACGGAGGCAGCGAAGCGGGTGACGGAAGGGTCAGGCGCGCAGGACGGCCAGCACGTCGGATCGGAATTCGCGACGATACAGCACCCACAGCACGGCAAGGGTGGCAACGGCGAACGAGGTCGGGGAAATGAACCAGCCGATCACGGCAAAGGACATGTAATAGGCACGCAGGCCATCGGCGAAGCTCTCGGCGGCCATGCCCATGAGCTTGCCGGCGCGCTCGGCGAAGGCTTCGCGGTCGGCTTCACCCGAGTCGAAGACTTCGACGTTGGGTGCAGCGCCCACGAGGATGGCGCCGAACGAGTACACCCTCATCGACCAGGTGAAGCGGAAGAAGGCGTAGACGAAGACGCACAGCATCACCACGATCTTGATGTCGAAGACCAGCATCGATGTGGTGGCGGCGAAGGGCAGGTCCTTGACCAGCTCGGTGGCCTTTTCGGAGGTGCCCAGCACGGCGAGCAGACCGCCGAGCACCAGGATGGTGGTCGAAGCCCAGAAGCTGGGGCTGCTGGCGAGGTTCTGGGTGACGGCGGCGTCGACGATGCGCTGGTCGCGGTAGGTGACCTGCATCATCCAGACCTTGCGGAAGTGGTTGGTGCTGGCCAGCAGCGTGCGCTCGCGCTTGGCCCGCCAGCTGGCGAACTGGGCATAGCCGACCCAACCGAAAAAGAACAGCGCCAGCGCGGCCCAGTCTTGCCAGGGCAGGACGGCGAGGATCTGGGTGACGGTGACAGAGGGGTTGATGAGGGCCATGGTCTGACTCGGTCAACAGGCGGTCGGTGGCAGGCGAGGGGCGCTCGGCGGGGCGACAGCTGCCGACGCTGGCGCCATCGGTGTGACGCTCAGAGCGCCTTGCGCAGGTTGGCTGGCGCGATCTTGAGGGCTTCGCGGTACTTGGCCACGGTGCGGCGCGCGACCTGGATGCCCTGCTCTTCGAGCATGCTGGCGAGCTGGCTGTCGGACAGCGGCTTCTTGGCGTCTTCGGCGGTGACCAGCTGCTTGATGAGCGCACGCACGGCGGTGCTCGACGCGTTGCCCCC
>NZ_DCXA01000162.1:14519-24895 GCF_002328915.1 Aquabacterium sp. UBA2148 | reverse complement strand
GCGGTGCTCGACGCGTTGCCCCCCGCCTCGGTGTTGAGCGACGAGCCGAAGAAGTACTTCAGCTCGAAGGTGCCGAAGGGCGTGTTCATGTACTTGGCCGTGGTCACGCGCGAGATGGTGGACTCGTGCAGGCCGAGCTCGTCGGCGATCTCGCGCAGCACCAACGGCTTCATCGCGATCTCGCCATGGGTGAAGAAGTTCTTCTGGCGGTCGACGATGGCTTGGGAGACACGCAGGATGGTGTCGAAGCGCTGCTGGATGTTCTTGACGAACCAGCGGGCCTCTTGCAGGCGCGAGCTCAGCGCCGTGTGGCTTTCGCTGGCCGCCGTGCCGCGTGGTGAGCGCGAGGCACGCAGGGCTTGCGCATACAAGTCGTTGATGCGCAGCTTGGGCATCACGTCGGGGTTGAGCACGACCTTCCAGCCCCGGCCCGACTTCTGGATGATGACGTCGGGGATGATGATGTTGGCTTCGGCGCGCGTGAAGGCGCGGCCCGGCTTGGGTTCGAGCTGAACGATGAGGCCCTGCGCCTGCTTGACCTCGCCTTCGCTGGCGCCGGTGGCGGCCATGAGCTTCTTGGTGTCGCGGCGGGCGAGCAGCTCGAGGTGGTGCTGGCAGATGTCGATGGCGATGTCACGGATGCGGCCGGGCGACTGCGTGCGCAGCTGCAGCACCAGGCAGTCGTTCAGGTTGGCCGCACCGACACCGACGGGCTCCATGTGCTGCAGCCAGCCCAGGGCACATTTCAGGCGCGAGAGGACCTCGTCGCGGGTGTCTTCGTCGGCTTCTTCAGGTAGCAGGCTGTCGGCGATTTCTTCGAGCGAGTCGGCCAGGTAGCCGTCTTCATTGAGCGACTCGATCAGCACCTCGACGGCGGCCATGTCTTCGGCACCCAGGCGCATGCCCAGCAGTTGCTGCTTGAGGTGATCCTGCAGGCTGATGCCGGCGCTGTTGCGCGACATCGGGTCGAAGTCGTCGTCGGCGTCGTTGTTGCGCGAAGGCGCTTCGCTGATGCCGTCGAAGTCGTCGCGCTCGGTGCCGTTTTCCCAGTCGTCGCGCTCGGTGGTGCCGAGGTCGGCGTTGTCGATGCCGGCGGCTTCGCCATCGGACGAGCCGGCGTCGGACTCGGACGCGGTGGAGGCGGTCTCTTCGGTGTTGTTGCGGTCGTTGCGCTGACGCTCGTATTCAGCAGCGGCAGCCAGGTCGAGCGCGGGCAGGTCGTCCTCGGGCTCCAGGAAGGGGTTCTGTTCGAGCATCTGCTCGATTTCCTGGTTGAGCTCGAGCGTCGACAGCTGCAGCAATCGGATGGACTGCTGCAGCTGTGGCGTCAACGCCATGTGCTGCGAAAGCCGGAACTGCAAGGAGGGCTTCATGGAATGCTCCGGCGCCTCACATGCGGAAGTGCTCGCCGAGGTAGACCTTGCGGACGTCGGCGTTTTCGATGATGTCGGCAGGGCGGCCTTCGGCCAGCACCCGGCCCTCGCTGATGATGTAGGCGCGGTCGCAGATGCCCAGCGTCTCGCGCACGTTGTGGTCGGTGATGAGCACCCCGATGCCGCGGGCCTTGAGGAAGCTGATGATGCGCTGGATCTCGATGACGGCGATCGGATCGACCCCGGCGAAAGGCTCGTCGAGCAGGATGAAGCGCGGCTGCGTGGCCAGGGCGCGGGCGATCTCGACGCGGCGGCGCTCGCCACCGGAGAGCGCCATCGATGGGCTGGTGCGCAGCTTCTCGATGCTGAGGTCTTTGAGCAGGGCTGTCAGGCGCTCTTCGATGACGGCGGGCTTGAGGCGCTTGCCTTGTTCATCGAGTTGCAGCTCGAGCACGGCGCGGATGTTGTCCTCGACGTTGAGCTGGCGAAAGATGGAGGCCTCTTGCGGCAGGTAGCTCAGGCCCATGCGCGAGCGCTCGTGCATGGGCAGGCGCTCGATGCGCTGGCCGTCGATCTCGATGGCGCCGGCGTCGGCGCGCACCAGGCCCACGATCATGTAGAAGCTGGTGGTCTTGCCCGCGCCATTGGGGCCGAGCAGGCCGACGACCTCGCCGGCCGAGACAGCCACGTGCACGTCCTGCACGACGGTGCGCGCGCCGTAGCGCTTTTTCAGGCTCTGGGCCTGCAAGCGGCTGACCGAGGTTGCCGCGCTGGCGACAGCGGGTGTGGACGTCATGTCAGCGGCCGCCTGCTGGTGCGGCCGGGGCCGTGGGCGCGGCGGAGCTGGCCGGGGTGGGCGACGGCGCGGCAGCACCATTGGCGCCACCCCGCGGAGAAATCACCCCACGCACCCGCCCGGTGGAGGCGCCGCCCAAGGGGCCGCCACCCATCACCTGGTAGACGCCGGTCTTGTTGTCGTAGCGAATCGCCTGCCCATTGACCTCATCGGAGGCCACGCCGGCCACGATGCGACGCATGACCGCGCGGCCGGTGAAATGCACCGTGTCGTCCCGGCCGTCGTAGAAGATCTTCTCGGCTTCGCCTTCGATCAGTTCTTCGACGCCATCACGCTTTTGTTTGAAGTAACTGCGCCCGCCCTGCCCGCCCGTGGCAGTGGCCGACTGCGCGCCATCCGGGGTCTGCCGGATTTCGACCCGGTCAGCGCGAATGGCCATGGTGCCCTTGGTGATGTCGACGTTGCCGGTGAGCACGTTCAAGCGCTGACCTTCTTCGACGCGGGCACTGTCTGCCGCAAAATGCAGCGGCTGGGTGCGGTCGGCCTTCTCAGCCTGGGCCACCGGCGCCGAGACCACGCCAGCGACCACCAGCGACGCAGCCAGGGCGCGAGCAAGCGGGCGCGCGAGCGCGGTGACGGAAGCGGATGTGAGCATGTGTGACGCCTTCGGCATGAATTTTGCTTGATTCTAGCCCATGGCGTCGTGCCCACGCCCCTGTTTCACACAACACACAGTGCGGCGGCGGGGCATTTGGTCACAGTTGGTGCGCCATGGCGGCGCACCGGGCGCGAGGATCAGCCCTTGCGCAGGCGATCGATCAGGAAGTCGACCGTGGCCAGGGTGCGCGAGGCGTTGCCGTTGAGGGACACCGAGGTGGTGAATTGGCCGCCAATGCCCACGGTGGGCACGCCGTCGATGCGGTAAGCCTCGGCCAGCGAGCGAGCCTGTCGGACCTTGGTCTGCACCGCGAACGATTCGTAGACCGAGCGGAACTTGTCCTTGTCGACCCCTTGCGTGGCCAGGAAGGCGCCGATCTGATCCAGGTTGGCCGTGGCGCCCTGCAATGCCCCACCTGGCTGGTGCATGGCGTTGAACACCTTTTCATGCAGCGAGCCCACCAGGCCCATGGCCTCGAGGGCATAGAACAGGCGCTGGTGCACACCGAAGGGGTTCTCGCGGTAGGCCCAGGGCACGCGGCGGAAGGCCACGTGAGATGGCAGCCGCGCAACCCACGCGGCCAGCGAGGGCTCGAAGTGGTAGCAATGAGGGCAGCCGTACCAGAAGAATTCGACGACTTCGACCTTGCCCGCCGGGGCCGACACGGGCGCGGCCTGGGCCAGGCGCGTGTAGTTCTGCCCCTCGACCGGGCCACCCTGGGCCGAAGCCATGAGCGGAGCGCCAGCCAGGCCAAGGCCCAGGGCCGAGGCGGCTTGCATCGAGAATTCGCGGCGGTTCATCAGGACAGTCCTTTCGGGTAATCGGTCAATTCGCGGTCACTTCTGGATGCGCACCAGGGCGGAGTCGATGCCAGCGCCTTGCAGCTTGACGCGGACCTCGTCGGCCTGCTCCTTGGCCGAGTAAGGCCCCAGGCGCACGCGGTACATGGTGCGGCCGTTGACCTCGCGCTCGGCGACGCGGGCTTCCAGACCCATCATGGCCAGCTTGGCTTTTTGCTGCTCGGCCTCGGCCTGGCTGGCGTAGGCACCGGCCTGCACCTGGTAGCTCAACGCGTCGGACGTGGCGCCGGTGGACACAGGCTCGCCCGAGAGGATGGCGGCCGGGTTGCGCGCGGGCGCACTGGCGGATGCCTTGGCAGACGGCGTGGCGGCCGAAGCGGCAGGCGCTGTCGACGCGGCCGGGGCCGTGACAGGGGGCGCCACGACAGGCACCTCGACCACCGGGGCCTCGCCACCAGCTGAGGCTGCGGGGGCCGACGGCTCCACCTGCACGGGCTTGGGCTTGGCGGGGTTCTTGCCGTAGAGCGGGCTGTTGGGGTCCCAGTTCTTGTTCTTCTCGGCCTCGGCCGCGTCTTGCTCGGCCGTGCGCTGGGGCACCTTGTCGATGAAGGGCAGGGGCACCTTGGTGATGTAGAGCGCCACGCCCAGGGCGATGGCCAGCCCGATCAGCATGCCGACGATGACGCCCAGGAAAAAGCCGCCGCGTTGGGATTTCATCAGGTCAAGTCCTTGGTGTTTTTCACATCTTGTCCGGCGCGCTCACGCCCAGGAGGGCCAGGCCACTGCGCAGCACCTGGGCGGTGGCGGCCAGCAGCGCGACGCGGACGCGGGTCAGTTCGACATCATCCACCAGGAATCGTTCCGCAGCGTAGTAGCTGTGGAAGGCCCCGGCCAGGTCGCGCAGGTAGAAGGCGACGTCGTGCGGGGCCAGGCCAGCAGCAGCCTGGGTGAGCATGTCGGGGTACTCGGCCAGCTTGCTCATCAGGGTGAGTTCGCTGGGAGCGGTCAGCAGGGTCAGCTGGGCCTGGGACAGACCGGCCAGGTCACCACCGCGCTCGGCGGCCCAGTCGCGCATCACCTTGCTCATGCGGGCATGGGCGTACTGGACGTAGAACACCGGGTTCTCGTCGTTGGTCTTGAGTGCGAGGTCGACGTCGAAGACGAATTCGGTGTCGGCCTTGCGGCTGATCAGGAAGAAGCGCACCGCGTCCTTGCTGGTCCACTCGATCAAGTCGCGCAGGGTGACGTAGGAGCCGGCGCGCTTGGAGATCTTGACCTCCTCGCCGTTGCGCATCACGGTGACCATTTTGTGCAGGACGTAGTCGGGCCAGCCCTGGGGGATGCCGACGCCGGCGGCTTGCAGGCCGGCGCGCACGCGGGCGATGGTGCCGTGGTGATCGGAGCCCTGGATGTTGACGACCTGCTCGAAGCCGCGCTCCCACTTGGCGATGTGATAAGCCACGTCGGGCACGAAGTAGGTGTAGCCGCCATCGGACTTGCGCATGACGCGGTCCTTGTCGTCACCGTAGTCGGTGCTGCGCAGCCACAGGGCACCGCCTTCTTCGAAGGTCTTGCCGGCGTCTTTGAGCTTTTGCACCGCCGCCTCGACCCGGCCCGAGGTGTAGAGGCTGGACTCGAGGTAGTAGTTGTCGAAGCGCACGCCGAAGGCCTTGAGGTCCAGGTCCTGCTCGTGGCGCAGGTAGGCCACTGCGAACTGGCGGATGCCGTCGAGGTCGTTTGCGTCACCGCTGGCGGTGAACTCGCGGTCGTCGGCCTTGACGGTCTTCTTGGCCAGGAAGTCGGCAGCGATGTCGGCGATGTAGTCGCCGTTGTAGAACTTCTTGCTCTCCGGGTTCTCCGGATCGGTCGGCCAGCAGTCGTCGCCCGGCTTGAAGCCCTGGATGCGCAGGTGCGTGCTGTGGGTGAGCGTGTCGATCTGCACGCCGGCGTCGTTGTAATAGAACTCGCGCGTGACCTGCTGGCCCTGCGTCACGAACAGGTTGCACAGCGCGTCGCCCAGGGCGCCCTGGCGGCCGTGGCCCACGTGCAGCGGGCCGGTGGGGTTGGCCGAGACGAATTCGACGAGCACCTTCTTGCCGGTGGCGGGCTGCCAGCCAAACTGGTCGCCAGCGGTCAGCACGTCGGTGATGGTGCTTTGCTTGGCTTCGGGCTTGAGGCGCAGGTTGATGAAACCCGGGCCGGCGATTTCGATGGGCAACTGCACCCATTGCTGCACGGCAGGCTGGGCTTCGAGCGCGGCGACCAGGGCGGCGGCCAGCTCGCGAGGGTTCTTTTTGAGGGGCTTGGCCAGCTGCATGGCGGCCGTGACGGCGAGGTCGCCATGGGCGGCCTGCTTGGGCGCCTCGAACACGGGCGCTGGCGGGGTGGCGGCGTCTGGGGCCACCTGCGAAAGGACTTGCGACAGGGCCTGGCCCAGGGCCGAAAGGAGGTCACGCTTGGCTTGGATCATGGGCGGGATTCTACGAGGCGGCGCCAGAACCCGCGTCGCGCGGGGCTGACCCGGGTCAAGCGAGAAGAAATGCACAGTTGGCAGCAGGCTTTTTGGCTGACGCAAGCAGGGTCGAACGTGACAAGATGCCCCACAGGATGAGCACAAGACCATGACAGGCATCGACATCGACCTGGCTGCCGGCACCGTCGGCAAGTACCGGGTGATCAAACGGCTGGGCGAAGGCGCCACCAGCGAAGTCTTCCTGTGCCGGGACGACTTCCACGACCGCGACGTCGCGATCAAGCGCGTGCGCTCGTCCGTGCTGGGTGACGCGGTGGATGGCCCGGTCTACGCGCGCTTTTTCGCCGCCGAAGCTGCCCTGGTCGGGCGCTTGCAGCACCCCAATGTCGTGCAGATCTACGACGCCGTGGCCGACCCGTCCTCGCCCTACGTGGTGATGGAGTACGTGCCAGGCACGACGTTGCGCAGCTTCTGCCGCCCCGACAGCCTGCTGCCGCTGGAGCTGATCGTGGAAATCGGCTTCAAGTGCGCGATGGCGCTGGGCTATGTGTACCGACAGGGCCTGATCCACCGCGACGTCAAGCCGGCCAACATCCTGGCGCTGACCAATGCGCAGGGGCTGGTCACCGACGTCAAGATCACCGACTTCGGCAGCGTGCTCAACATGACGGCCGACTCGACCCAGGTGCACCAGGTGGGCTCGCTGGCCTACATGGCGCCCGAGCAGCTCGATGGCCACACGCTCGACGCGCGCGCCGACATGTACGCGCTGGGGGCGGTGCTGTACCACCTCATCGCGGGACGCCCGCCATTCGACGCCCCCTCGCAACCCGCGCTGATGAACCTGATCTACAACCAGGAGCCGACGCCGCTGTCGACGCTGCGCTCGGGCGTGCACCCGGCGGTCGATCAGGTGGTGCTGCGCGCGCTGGCCAAGTCACCCAACGACCGCTATGCCAACTGGGACGAGTTCGCGCAGGCGCTCTCGAGCCTGGTGTCGGAGCACCAGGTGCCACGCGGCCATGTGCAGGGCGTGCTGGACTCGGAGCGCTTCAACCTGCTGCGCACGCTCGACTTCTTCTCGAACTTTGGCGACGTGGAGTTGTGGGAGGTGGTGCACCGCGCGCGGTGGCAGCGCTTCCCGTTCGGCCATGCGCTGTACCGACGCGGCGAAGAGGGCAAGACCTTTCACATCATTGCGCAAGGCAGCGTGGAGGTGTATCGCAACAACAAGCGCGTGGCGCTGCTGGGCGCGGGCACCTCGGTGGGCGAGATGGCCTACCTGGCGCCCAGCCCGGAGCTGCGAAAGCACAGCACCGACGTGGTGGTGACGGAGCCCGCGACCACGATCTCGTTCACGCCGGAGGCCATGCAGTCGCTGAGCCCGGCCAGCCGGCACCTCTTCGATGAGTCGTTCATCCGGGTGCTGGTGCGGCGGCTGCATGCGGCGCACGAGGCGCTGGCGCACCCACGGCGGATCATGTGACCTCGCTGTGACCGATCGGGCTCAGGCTGTCCGGCGACGGCGCGCAGCCCACCAACCCAATCCCATCAGACCGGCCAGCGTCATCGCGGTGGTGCCCGGCTCGGGCACGGCCACGACCGTGGGGTGGATCTCGATGCTGCTCAGGAAGATCTGAGCCTCACCCAGGTCGGTCTCGTACCGGTAGACCGGTTGCTCGATGTAGACCGGCACATAGGTGTAGTAACAAGTGAAAGGCTCTTCGGTTTCGCAGTAGTCGAGCACCTGCTCGTCGTGCGAGTAGACCTGCTCGTAGCGATCGAGGACCTCGATGTAATCGACCCCGCCCCAGGCGCTCAGGTTGCCCGAAAGCTGAGGCGCGGCGGCCCCGGCCTGGTAGGTCTCGATCGAAAAGCTGTCGCCACCGAAGTTGCCGCCGGTTGTGATGGCGCCAGACTGTGCGTTCAGGCCCACGTTGCCAGGTGACTCGGTGAAATAACCCCCGGTGTACTTGATCGTGTAGCCGTTGATCACGTAGCCCGCTTCGGCCGTGAAATTGAACAAGGCACTGAAGGACGCCGAGCGTGAATCCTCACTGAAATAGGGGTAGCTGCTGGCGTAGGCCGCAACGAGGCCGCCCAGGTTGATGACAACGCCCTGCCCCGACTGAGCGTAGCCCATCGCATCGGGCGAGATGTCCATCAGGCCGTTGTAGGTGGTGTCGCTCTGGAAGACAAAGGTGTCGGGGTCGAAGTCGATGAGGACCTGCCCTGTGGCCCATTGGACGGGCGCGGCCTGGGCGGCCATCGGCAGGGCCAGGGCCAGGCATGCCGCCAGCACCGTTGCGCCTGGCAGGCGCTTGGGATCAAAGGCGGGACGACGAACCAATGCAGGACAGACAGGCATGGACATGACGGCGGCTCCTCTGCGTTGGTGAATCGGTTGCGCAGCTTAAGAGGCGCGCCGCCCCAACTCCTATCCCTATGATCGTGAGCGCGGGGTCGGTCGCCCGCCAAGCCGCCTTGGCGGCATGCGTTGCGGTGTGTCATCGACAGCGGTGGGTGGGGCGTTCACAATGGGTCAGGTGCCCCAAGACACCTGATCCACCCACAACAGACACCTTTCGATGGAGTGAAGACATGCGTGCACTGATCGCCACCCTCTCCCTGGCCTTGATGGCCGGCCTGGCCCACGCCAACCCCGAGTGCGAGGCCAAGGCCGTCGACAAGAACGGCAAGGCCCTGGCCGGCGCCGCCAAAAGCAGCTTCGTCAAGAAGTGCGTCAAGGAAACGACCGGCGCGGCCTGCTCGGCCAAGGCGCTGGACAAGAACGGCAAGCCGCTGGCCGGTGCCGCCAAGAACAGCTTCATGAAAAAGTGCGAGAAGGAAGCGGTGGCGGGCTGACATCGCACGCGCTCCCGCCCACCCGAAGCCCGGCCCTGAGCCGGGTTTTTTGTGGGCGATGAGGCTGGATGCAGCGCGCGCTCAGTGCACCCCTCAGTGCACCCCTCAGCGCACCCAGATGCCCCGCGCCAAAAACGCCCCCAGCAACGGCAGCACCAGCAGCAGGTGGGCCTGGGCCATGATCCAGCGGCGGATGCCGCGCACCTCGGCTTCATCCGGCAAAGCGCCGGTCGCGTTGAGCTGGCGCTTCCAGCGGATGAACGCAAACGTTGGCTTGAGCGACATCAGCCCGATGAGCGCGAACAGCGTCACCTTGGCATGCAACAAAGGCTGGCCCCAGTACCAGCCCATGCCCTTGACGCCCCAGTAGGTGCGCGCCAGGCCCGTGGCCAGCACGGCGATGGCGGCCACCAGGTAGATGAGGTCCACCCGGGCCAGGCGGCGCACGACGGCGGCGTTCATCCATTCGGGACGGCACAGCGCGGCCTCGCTGGTGATGAAGACCACCACGCTGAGGATGGCAACGAAGTGGGCGTAGGCGAGCAGGGCTTCGGTCATGGCGCGATCATGCCTGATCACGCGGCCAGCGCGACGGCCTGCTTCCAGTAGCCGGGCTCGCGGTACGTGGCCTGCAGGAAATCGACCCACAGGCTCAGCCGCAGCGGCCGGTGCTTGCGCTGCGCGAAGACCGCGTAGATGCCGGTGGGCGGCGCGGCGAACTCGTCGAGCACGGTCACGAGCTGGCCGGTGCGCACATCGGCCTCGACCTCCCACCACGAGCGCCAGGCCAGGCCCAGGCCCGCCAGGCACCAGGCGTGCAGCACCTGGCCGTCGGAACAATCGAAGCGCGAGGTGGGCCGCACATGGGTGAGCTGACCTTCGACGGTGAAGGCCCAGCCACGTGTCTGGCTGGCCTCGGAGCTCAAGGTCAGGCACTCGTGGCGGGCGATGTCTGCGGGGCGCTGAGGGCGGCCGCGCGCGGCCAGGTAGGCCGGGCTGGCCACGCACAGGCGGCGGTTGTCGGCCAGGCGCACGCTGACCAGGCTGGAGTCGGGCATCTCGCCCACGCGCACGGCGCAGTCGAAGCCCTCGTGCACCAGATCGACCAGGCGGTCGGACAAATCAAGCGAGACGGTCAGGCCCGGGTGGTCGGCCACGAAGCGCGGCACCAGGGGCGCCACGTGCCGCCGCCCGAAACCCGCCGGCGCGGTGATGCGCAGGTGCCCACGCGCCTGCAAGCCACCGGCGCTGACCTCGGATTCGGCGTTGGCCAGGTCGGCGAGGATGCGCTGCGCGTCTTCGAGGAAGGCGCTGCCCTCGTGGGTCAGGCTGATGCGGCGCGTGGTGCGCAGCAGCAGCTTGACGCCCAGGCGCTCTTCCAGCGCATCGATGCGCCGACCGACGACGGCAG
>NZ_DCXA01000162.1:3564-14434 GCF_002328915.1 Aquabacterium sp. UBA2148 | reverse complement strand
AGTGGCAGGCGCCACGCCCTCGGCCCCCGCCGCGGCGGTGAGGCTGCCCTTGGTGGCGACCGCGACGAAGGATTCCAGCTGCTTGAGTCGGTCCATGCTCTGTTGTCCTGCGGACGTCCTGGTTTTGACGCCTTGCGCCCGAGGGGGCCATGTTGATCAGGCGGGCGTCAAAACACAATGGGGGCGGCGCCCGGGAAGATCCGAAGGAATGCCTTCGATTTTTACTTAAAAGTCATGAATCAATGAATTTTTGGACTGGTAATGAACGGATCGGTATGGAATAAACTGCTCCGTTCCAAAAGAGGCGAGGTCCGCCTGCCGCATCACCCTGCGGCGGCCGCACGATGGCCTGCCACCTCGCCTCCACCCGATTTCACTGACTCTTTCAAGAGGTTCTCCATGACCGCACGCACCCAAGTTCACGGCCTGCAAGTGGCCACCGAGCTCTTCCGCTTCGTCGAAGACAAGGTCCTGCCAGGCACCGGCATCGACAGCGCCAAGTTCTGGGCTGGCTTTGACGCCATCGTCAACGAGCTGGCCCCCAAGAACGCCGCCCTGCTGGCCGAGCGCGACCGCATCCAGGCCGACATGGACGCCTGGCACGCGGCTAACCCCGGCCCCATCACCGAAGGGGCCGCCATGGCCGCCTACAAGGCCCACCTGGAGAAGATCGGCTACCTGGTGCCCGTGCCCGGTGACGTCAAGGCCACCACCGCCAACGTGGACGCCGAGCTGGCCCTGCAAGCCGGCCCGCAGCTGGTCGTGCCCATCCTGAACGCCCGCTACGCGCTCAACGCCGCCAACGCGCGCTGGGGCAGCCTGTACGACGCCCTGTACGGCACCGACGCCATCTCCGAAGAAGGCGGCGCCGACAAGGGCAAGGGCTACAACCCGGTGCGCGGCGCCAAGGTGATCGCCTGGGCCCGCAACTTCCTGGACAAGGCCGCCCCGCTGGAAGGCGCTTCGCACAAGGAAGCCACCGGCTACAGCATCGCCGGCGGCAAGCTGGTCGTCGCCCTCAACGGCGGCAAGACCACCGGTTTGCAGAACCCCGAGCAACTGGTCGGCTTCCAGGGTGACGCCGCAGCGCCTTCGAGCGTGCTGCTGGTCAACAACGGCATGCACGTCGACATCCAGATCAACCGCTCCACCCCGATCGGCCAGACCGACCCGGCCGGTGTCTCGGACCTGGTGCTGGAATCGGCCGTGTCCACCATCCTGGACTTGGAAGACTCCGTCGCGGCCGTGGACGCCGAAGACAAGGTGCTGGGCTACAGCAACTGGCTGGGCATCCAGCTGGGCACGCTGACCGAAGAAGTCGCCAAGGGCGGCAAGAGCTTCACCCGCAAGCTCAATGGCGACCGCGTGTACACGGGGGCCCAGGGCGGCGAAGTCAAGCTGCACGGCCGCTCGCTCATGTTCGTGCGCAACGTGGGTCACCTGATGACCAACCCGGCCATCCTGTGGGGCGCCTCGGCACAAGAGATCCCCGAAGGCATCATGGACGCGGTCATCACCACGACCATCGCCCTGCACGACCTGCAAGGCCGCGGTCAGCTCAATGGCCAGGCCATCCGCAACTCGCGCACCGGCTCGGTCTACATCGTCAAGCCCAAGATGCACGGCCCTGCCGAAGTGGCGTTTGCCGCCGAGCTGTTCTCTCGCGTCGAGAAGCTGCTGGGCCTGGCCGACAGCACCGTCAAGCTGGGCATCATGGACGAAGAGCGCCGCACGTCGGTGAACCTGAAGGCCTGTATCGCTGCGGCATCCAGCCGCGTGGCCTTCATCAACACCGGCTTCCTGGACCGCACCGGCGACGAGATGCACACCGCCATGCTGGCCGGCCCGATGATGCGCAAGGGCGACATCAAGAACAGCGCCTGGATTGCCGCTTACGAGCGCCGCAACGTGCTGATCGGCCTGCAGATGGGCCTGCGCGGCCGCGCCCAGATCGGCAAGGGCATGTGGGCCATGCCCGACCTGATGGCCGGCATGCTCGAGCAGAAGATCGCCCACCCCAAGGCCGGTGCCAACACCGCCTGGACGCCTTCGCCCACCGCCGCCACGCTGCACGCCACCCACTATCACCAAGTGAGCGTCGCCGCCATCCAGCAAGACATCGAGAAGACCGGCGAAGACCCGCAATCGCTGCTCGACAAGCTGCTGACCATCCCCGTGGTGGCACAGGCCAACTGGTCTGACGCCGAGAGGCAGCAAGAGCTGGACAACAACATCCAGGGCATCCTGGGTTACGTGGTGCGCTGGATCGACCAGGGCGTCGGCTGCTCCAAGGTGCCCGACATCCACAACGTCGGCCTGATGGAAGACCGCGCCACGCTGCGCATCTCCAGCCAGCACGTGGCCAACTGGCTGCACCATGGCGTGATCACCGAAGCGCAGGTGCGCGACAGCTTCAGCCGCATGGCTGCGGTGGTGGACGGCCAGAACGCTGGAGATGCCGCTTACGAAAGCCTGGTGGGCAACCCGCAAGGCGCTGCGTTCCAGGCCGCGCTGGACCTGGTCTTCAAGGGCAAGGAACAGCCGAGTGGGTACACCGAGCCGCTGCTGCATGCCTGGCGTTTGAAGAAGAAGGCTCAGGCCTGATCAAGCTCAGCCGAACGGCTGATGCTCGATGAGAACGGCGCCCTGCGGGGCGCCGTTTTTCATGGAGCACAACACGACCGCCCCACCGCCATGGCTCCAACGTTCAGTTACAGTCATTGACGCATTCCCCTTCTCAGACAGGGGCTGTTCAACCCAGGGAGACAACCATGAAGTCCTCGTTCCGTTTGGCTGCGCTCAGCGTTGCCATCGCCGCCCCCATGTTCATCACGGGCTGCGCCACCGAATCCTCACAAGCGCTGGCCGTGCAGAAAACCCAGGCCGCCACGCGCGCCTACGTGGGCGCCCGTGCGCCCATCGCCGTCGGCAAGTTCGACAACCGCTCGAGCTACCTGCGTGGCGTGTTCTCCGATGGCGTCGACCGCCTCGGCAGCCAGGCCAAGACCATCCTGATCGGCCACCTGCAGCAGACCAACCGATTCAACGTGCTCGACCGCGACAACATGGCCGAGATCAAGCAAGAAGCCAGCATCCAGGGCGCCGCCCAGCAACTCAAGGGCGCCGACTTCGTCGTCACCGGCGATGTGACGGAGTTCGGTCGCAAGGAAGTGGGTGACCACCAGTTGTTCGGCATCCTGGGCAAAGGCAAGACCCAGGTGGCCTACGCGAAGGTCACCCTCAATGTGGTCAACATCCGCACCTCCGAGGTGGTGTATTCGGTCCAGGGCGCCGGTGAATACCAGCTGTCAAACCGCGAAATCATCGGCTTTGGCGGCACAGCCAGCTACGACTCGACGCTCAACGGCAAGGTTCTGGACCTGGCCATTCGCGAGGCCGTCGATCGCCTTGGCGAAGGCATTGACGCAGGCGCGTTCAAACCTGTTTCGCGTTAAGCCTCAGGGAGAAATCAAACCATGATGCATCGCCCCATCACCCGGGGGCTGGCAGCGCTTTGCCTGCTGACCACCCTGGCCGGTTGCGCCGGCCCCAAGCAGATCTACAGCTGGAACAGCTACCAGCCACAGGTCTATGCCCACCTCAAGAACGACGGCAAGTCGTCGGCCGAAGAGCAGATCATCGAGCTGGAAAAAGGCATCCAGCAAGCCGCAGCCAAGGGCGCACAAGTCCCCCCGGGCTATCACGCGCACCTCGGACTGTTGTACTTGAACACCGGCCGCACCGATCAAGCCCTCGCGGCGTGGAACCAGGAAAAGGCCTTGTTTCCTGAGTCGACGAAATACATCGACTTCCTGATCGGCAACATGAAAAAGAACCGGAGCTGACCATGCGCACGCACGCCATCCAACGCACGTCTTTATGCACCTTGCTTGCCACCGCAGCGCTCCTCGCAGGTTGCGCTGCGCCGGTCAAAACCGACTACACCGCCTTCCGTGCGGCCAAGCCAGCGTCCATCCTGGTATTGCCCCCCGTCAACGAGAGCACGGAGGTCAACGCCACGTTCAGCATGCTGGCACAGGCCACCTACCCGCTGGCTGAGGGTGGCTACTACGTCATGCCGGTGACGCTGGTCAACGAGACCTTCCATCAGAACGGACTGACGGTTGCCACGGACATGCATGAAGTGCCCGTCACCAAGCTCAAGGAGATTTTCGGTGCCGACGCCGCGCTGTACATGAAGATCACAAGGTACGGCAGCACGTACACCATTCTGAGCAGCGCGGCAGTCGTGAGCGCCGAGGCACGGCTGGTCGATCTGTCCACCGGCACGCTGTTGTGGAGCGGACGAGCCAGCGCGTCCAGCGACGAAAACAACAACAACAGCGGAGGCGGCTTGGCCGGCTTGCTGGTTGCGGCCATCGTCAAGCAGATCATGAACAACGTGACCGATGCGTCGCACCCCGTTGCGGGTGTCACCAGCGCACGACTTCTGTCTTCCGGCACGCCCAATGGCCTCCTGTACGGCCCCCGCTCACCCCTCTACGGCAAGGACAACACAAACTGAGCACGCCCGTCGGGCATGCATGAAGCGCCCGCCCTGGGCGCTTTTTTTGTGCCCTGTGAACAAGAGGTAACACACGCCCGCATCACCCTGAAAGGGGAGAGGCCCAGCGGCGTGTTTTCATCCGAACACACCTCAATCGAAAACCGAGTCTGCCACCCCTAGAATGGTCCAAGACGGTCACCACCCACGGCGGCCCGTCCATCCCATCATCAACACAGACCAGGAGTTCCTTTCATGAAGAAGATCGTCATCGCAGCCCTCGCCACCCTCGCTGCAGCTTCCGCCATGGCCCAAAACAACGTCGGCTCTTGCGGCTGGGGTTCCAAGGTGTTCGAAGGCCAACGCGGCATCTTCCCGCAAGTGCTGGCCGCCACCACCAACGGCACCTCGGGCAACCAGACCTTCGGCATCACCTTCGGCACCTCGGGTTGCACGCAGGACGGCGTCGTGTCGTCCTCCTGGAAGACCGCCATGTACATCGACGGCAACCGCGTGGCCCTGGCCCGTGACGCCGCCGCTGGCCAAGGCGAAAGCCTCGACACCCTGGCCGCCGTGATGGGCATCAAGGACGCCGACCGCGCCCTGTTCGCCGCCACCATCAAGGCCAACTTCGCCACCGTGTTCGCCAACGAACAGCAGATCGCCGCCAACCTGAAGTCGGTGCTGGCCGCTTCGCCCGAGCTGAACGCCTACGCCGCCGTCATCTGATGAAGGCCCGGCCCTTTGCCTGGGCCGGCTGACCCATCCGATCCGACCCACACCCTGACTCCAGCCGGAGCAGGGTGTGTCTTTTTCAGGAGCACCCTTTCCGTGCTGCAAGCCCTGCTCCCGCGCATGGCCAGGCTGATGCTGGCCGCCGCGCTGGTTTGTCATTCGACGCTGACCCATTCCCTGGATTTGGATCCGCCGCTGAGCCCGAACCCGGCTGGCGATCGCGTGGTCGTGCCATCGACCCACACCATCGGCCAACTGCAACGCCTCGCGCGCGAGCGCCAGCTCGCCACCACGCCCATGTGGCACGCGCTGCTGCACTACCGCCGCCACCCGCTGACGCGCCAGTTGCGCAGCCTGGCCGACGACCCCGGCTTCTTCCTCGCGCAGCAAGGCCGCACCGATCCTCAGGCCGAGCTGGACGCCACCATTGCAGCCTTCTTCGACGCCGAGCCTCGCCACGCACTGGACCAGGCCGCCGCCTGCCGCTTCATCGCGCGCGAACGCTGGTTGCGCCAGGAGCTGGGCGCCTCGGCCCATGTCTGGCCCCAGATCCCGTGCGAGCGTTTCGACACGTGGCGCGCCGGCCTGCGTGCCGACCGCGTGAGCATGATCTTCCCGTCGGCCTACCTCAACAGCCCGGCCTCGATGTATGGCCACACCTTCTTGCGGCTCGATGGGCCCCAGGGCGATGGCGCCGGCTCGCCCATGCTGTCCTACGCCATCAACTACGCGGCCAACGGTGACCAGAACGAAGGCCTGGCCTTCGCGTTCAAAGGCCTGGTGGGCCTGTACCCCGGGGCGTTCACCAACGCGCCCTACTACCTGCGCATCCGCGAATACAACGACCTCGAAAACCGCGACATCTGGGAGTACGAGCTCAACCTGACTCCGGACGAGATCGAGCGCCTGCTGACCCACACCTGGGAGCTGGGGCCCACTCGCTTTGACTACTACTTCTTCGACGAGAACTGCTCGTACCACCTGCTGGCGCTGCTCGATGCCGCCCGGCCCGGCTGGAACCTGGTCGATGACTTCACCTGGTGGGCCATCCCGGTGGACACCATCCGCGCGGTGATGCGCACGCCCGGCATGCTCAAGGCCGTGCGCTACCGCCCCGCCAACAGCACCGAGCTGCGCGAGCGCGCGCACCGCCTGGGGCCCGAGAACGCGCGCCTGGCACGCGACATCGCCGACGGCACGCAGCCCCTCGAAGCCGTTCAGGCCGCGAACCTGACGCCCGAGCAGCAGGCCCTGGCGCTGGAAACCGCCGAGCGCCTGGTGGCCTACGACGCCGTGCGCGAAGGCTGGAGCGAACCGCAGGCCCAGGCCCGCCGCATGCCCCTGCTGCGCGCCCGCGCTGCGCTGCCCGCGGGTGAAGCCGTGACGGTGCCCACCCCGAAAGACGATCCGACCACCGGCCACGCCACCGCCCGCATCGACGTGATGGCGGGGCGGCGCGCGGGCAGCGATTTCTACACCTTCACCGCCCGCCCCGCGTACCACGACCTGCTCGACCCGCCCGCTGGCTACCAGCGCGGCGCCGCCATCCAGTTCTTCCAGACCGTGCTGAGTCGATCCGCGCATGGCCATGTGCAGCTTGAGCGCTTCACCCCGGTGGACATCAGCTCGCTGAGCCCGCACGAACCGCTGCTGCGCGCCCGTTCGTGGCGCGTGGGCATGCACCTGCGGCGCGACCCGTTCGGCCAGGCCGATGAGCGCCGCCGCATGGGCGCCGAGGTGCGCGGTGGCCCGGGCTGGGCATGGCAGTTGGGCGGCGATGGCATCGGCGACCTGATGCCCTACGCCTTCCTCGACAACCACCTGCAATGGGACCGCCGCCGCGCCGACCAGCCCTGGGCGCTGGGCTCGGGCCTGGCCGCTGGGCTGCTGTGGCAGGCCACGCCGCACCTCGGTGTGCAACTGGAAGGACACGGCCGCGCCTACCTCGGCGACCTGCCCAAGGAATGGGGCTGGTCACTGCAGACGCGCGTGCACCCGCATGCAGACTGGAGCCTGAACGGTCAGATTCAGCAACAACACCGGGAACGCACCCGCCCCGTCACCACCTGGGGCCTGGGCGTGATGCGACACTGGTGAGCATGAGCACGCCTGCGCCCTACCCCCACCTCCTCGCCCCCCTCGACCTCGGCTTCACCACGCTGAAGAACCGCGTGCTGATGGGCTCGATGCACACGGGTCTCGAAGACGGCCGTGACCTGAGCAAGCTCGCCGCCTACTTCCGCGAACGGGCCGAAGGCGGCGTGGGCCTGATCGTCACCGGGGGCTTTTCGCCCAACATCGCGGGTTGGGTCAAGCCGCTGGCCGGGCGCATGAGCAGCGCCTCGTCGGCAAAGCGCCACCAAGTGGTCACGCGCGCCGTGCACGAGGCCGGCGGCAAGATCGCCATGCAGATCCTGCACGCGGGCCGCTACGCCTACCACCCGTTCGCCGTGGCGCCTTCGCGCATCAAGTCGCCCATCTCGCCGTTCACGCCATTCGAGCTGTCGGCCGCGGGCGTCGAGCGCCAGATCCAGGCCTTCGTCGACAGCGCCGTGCGGGCTCGCGAAGCCGGCTACGACGGCGTCGAGATCATGGGCTCGGAGGGCTACTTCATCAACGAGTTCCTGGCCCAGCACACCAACCAGCGCAAGGATGCTTGGGGCGGCGATTACAGCCAGCGCATGCGCCTGCCCATCGAGATCGTGCGGCGCACGCGCGAGGCCGTGGGCCCCGACTTCATCCTCATCTACCGCCTGTCGATGATCGACCTGGTGCCTGGCGGCAGCACCTGGGCCGAGGTGCGCCAACTGGGCGTGGCCATCGCCCAGGCGGGCGCGACCATCATCAACACCGGCATCGGCTGGCACGAGGCCCGCGTGCCGACGATCGCCACCAGCGTGCCGCGCGCGGCTTTTGCCTGGGTCACGGCCAAGCTCAAGCAGGACTTCGCCGACGCGGGCATCGACATCCCGCTGGTGACGTCCAACCGCATCAACACACCGGCCACGGCCGAGATGGTGCTGGCCGGTGGCTACGCCGACATGGTGTCCATGGCCCGGCCCCTGCTGGCCGACTCTCACTTCGTGGCCAAGGCCGCGGCCAACCGCGCCGACGAGATCAACACCTGCATCGCCTGCAACCAGGCTTGCCTTGACCACGTTTTCAAGAACCAGCTCTCGAGCTGCCTGGTCAACCCGCGCGCCTGCAACGAGACGACGCTGAACTTCCTGCCCACTGTGCAGAAAAAGCGCATCGCCGTGGTGGGCGCGGGCCCGGCCGGCATCACCGCCGCCACGCACCTGGCCGAGCGCGGCCACCACGTCCAGCTGTTCGATGCGGCCGATGAGGTGGGTGGTCAACTCAACATGGCGCGCCAGGTGCCGGGCAAGGAAGAGTTCGACGAGATGCTGCGGCACTTCCGCAAGCGCATCGAGCTCACCGGCGTGCAACTGCGCCTGAACACGCGCGTGGATGCGGCCGCCTTGGATGGCTTCGACGACGTCATCGTCGCCACGGGCGTGACCCCGCGCGACCCGAAGATCCCCGGCCAGGACCACCCCAAGGTGCTGAGCTACATCGACGTGCTGCGCCACAAGAAGCCGGTGGGCCGCAAAGTGGCCGTGATCGGCGCAGGCGGCATTGGCTTCGACGTGGCCGAGTACCTGGTGCACGACACCGAACACAAGTCGCCCTCGCAAGACCTGGTCGCGTGGATGCAGGAGTGGGGCGTGACCGATCCGTCGAGCGCACCGGGCGGGCTGCGCCCCGAGGGCCCCAAGCCCACACCCGCTGCGCGCGAGGTCGTGCTGCTGCAGCGCAAGAAGGGCAAGCTGGGCAACGGCCTGGGCAAGACCACGGGCTGGATCCACCGCGCCGCCCTCAAGATGAAAGACGTCGAGATGATTGGCGGGGTGAACTACGAGCGCATCGGCGACGAAGGCCTGCTGGTCAGCTTCGGGGAGAAGCGCGAGAGCCCAACCTGGATCGCCTGCGACAACGTGGTGCTGTGCGCGGGCCAGGTGCCGCTGCGCGAGCTGGCCGATGAGTTGGTGGCTCGGGGCAAGCCGGTGCACGTCATTGGCGGGGCCTTCGAAGCGGGTGAGCTCGATGCCAAGAAGGCGATCGATCAGGCGGCACGCCTGGCCGCCAGGCTTTGATGCCCTGGAGCAGCGATGAAGCCATGAAAAACGGCCCTGCAAAGAGGGCCGTCTCGAAGACCTGAGCAGGCTTGCCGCTCAGGTGCCAACGGGTGCTCAGAAGGCGTATTGCACGCCGACGCCCAACAGGCGGACCGCGCCACTGTCGCCGTTGACTTCGGCGTTGGTGAAGTCCGCATCAGCGGTGAGGCGCAGGTTCTTGTTCACCGCGAACTCGACGCCCACACCGAAGTACGGCTTGACGGAGTCGTCGGACTCCGAATAGCGGTAGGCCGCAACAGGCATCGATTGGGTGAAGCGGGTTTTCAGGACCGCCAGACCCAGGCGGCCCACCAGCGACAGCTGAGGGTGGGCGGCAACACGGAAGGCCGCAGCCAGCAAAGCGCCACTTGCTTCGAAGCTTTCCTTCACTTCGCCATCGCGCAACAGGAACCCGTCGAAGTAGCTGTCGGTGAAGCCGCGGGTGCCCTTGCCGAAGTCAACGTAGGCCGCTTCCAGCGCCACGGTGGGGTTGAGCTTGTAGCCCACGTAGAACTTCGTGCCGGTGTCGGACTTGTCGCAGCCCAGGTTGTAGTCTTCACAGCTGAGGTTGACATGGGACTTGCCCACGACACCACCCACATAAACCTGCGCCGAAGCAGTGGCCATCATGGCGGTCAGCAGACCCGCCACAGCAATCTTTTTCATGGGAACTCCCTGGATCAAAAACACGGCGCCATTCGCCGCGGTGGCGAATCTAACAACGTTACGTGTCTGAAACAGCAGGGGCGCTCCGATCGGCCAAACGAATGAGCGTTGGCCGCCACACCCGTTCGGGTGGCGGCCACCTTTTCAGGCGTTGACGGCTCAGAAGTCGTATTGCAGGCCGATGCTCAGCAGGCGCACAGCGCCTTCTTCGCCAGCGACCTCACCGGTGGTGAAGTCAGCGGCAGCGGTGCCGCGCAGGTTCTTGTTGAAGCTGTATTCCAGGCCCAGGCCGAAGTAGGCATTGGTGCTGCCATCGGTGCGGTTGCCATACGGGAAGCCCGTGGACTTGGTGTCCACCATGGCCAGGCCCAGGCGGCCGACACCGGTCAGCTCGCGGGTGAAGGGCAGGCGGCCAGCTGCGTTGATCAGGAAGCCGTCGACAGCGATGGAGCCCACGCCGAACGAGCCCACGTTGATGTTGGACTTGCCGAAGTCGATGTAGCCGCCTTCGATGGCGATTTGCGGGTGCACCTTGTAGCCAGCGTAGAACTTGTAGCCGGTGTCGTCGTTGTCGCACGAAGCGACGCCACCGCAATCGACGGCAACGTTGGACATGCCGAAAGCACCGCCGATGTAGGCCTTGTTGGCCAGTTGGGCGGAGGCAGAGGTGGCGAGGGCCAGCAGGGCAGCGGCCAGGGCGATCTTGTTCATGGGGTCTCCTGTAGGGGTGTGAAGCGCCGCCCGATGCGCGATCGGCGGCTCAAACAAAGCGTCCGGCGCGGACTGT
>NZ_DCXA01000162.1:2952-3490 GCF_002328915.1 Aquabacterium sp. UBA2148 | reverse complement strand
AGCGTCCGGCGCGGACTGTAGTCGCAGCGCCGGACGCCCTGCCCCCCATTCCAGGGGCTTTTTGTCGCCCAATGTTTCCGCCCGATGTGATCAAACGTTTCGCGTTGAACGACTCAAATCACTGCTTCAGGAAAGCCTGCACCGCCGACACGGTGGCCGCCGGGTCTTCCTCGTGGGGCACGTGGCCCAGGGCGTCGAACATGGCCAGTCGGCTGCCGACGATGTCCTTTTGGAACTTGTCGGCGTTGTCCGGCGGGATCAGGCGGTCTTGCCCGCCCCAGATGATCAGCGTCGGTTGCTTGATGCTGGCGATCTGCGCGGTGAACTCGCCGCTGGGGCTTTGTGCGAAGCGCTCGCGCAAGGCGCCGCGGTTGCCTGCGCGCAGCGTCAGCTCGTAATAGCGATCGATCAACTCGGGCGTGACCTTGGTCGGGTCGCCATACACATTGCGCACGCTGGACTCGATCATGCTGTGCGGCAGGGTGTTCTGCATCAGCGGCTTGAGCGCGCCGATCTGCGCGATCTTGAAGCCGATCGG
>NZ_DCXA01000162.1:0-2855 GCF_002328915.1 Aquabacterium sp. UBA2148 | reverse complement strand
GACTGCGGGTCGAAGGGGTAGCCGGCCGCATCCACCAGCACGAGCTTGCTCACGCGCTGCGGGTGGTCCACCGCCACCTTCCAGGCCAGGTTGCCTCCGAAGGAGTTGCCAGCCACCACGGCCTTTTGCACGCCCAGCTTGTCCATCAGCGCGACGACAAACTCGACGTAGCGGGTCAGGCGGTAATTGCCATCGGGCATGGGGCCTGTGAGGCCGAAGCCAGGCAGGTCCATGCGGATGACGCGGCGCTGGCCCTTCAGGGCCTCTGTCCAGCCGTCCCAGGTGTGCAGGCTGGCCGAGGTGCCGTGGAGCAGCACGATGGGCTCGGCGTCGTCGCGGGGGCCTTCATCGCGGTAGTGGGCCTGCATGCCCAGGATCTCTGTGAACTGCGAGGGCGCGGGCGCCCACTTGGCCTTGAGCGTTTCCACGTCCCGATCGGGGGCCCAGGATGCGGCCACACCGCCCACCACCAGCAACAACAGGGCGAGCACCAGCCCACCCACGACCTTCAGCGCCGTCTTCATGTTCGTGTCCCTTGTTGATTGAGGCCGAGCCCAGCGCACGGCCTGCCCTCATTGTGCGCGAGCCACAGCAGCCGTCCCATCGACAGATGGCCGCCAGGTCAGGCAGCACAGATCGGCACCAGCCAGCGCCGGCTGCCCTCGTCAGCGGTAGCTCAGCAGCGAGGGCGCGCCCGCAGGCGCCACGCCTTCGAGGTGCCCGTGCTCGTTGACCGACAGCAGGTGCAGGCCGTCCCGGCCCACGTTGATCTTGGTGATGCCGGCGTTGGCCAGCGTCCAGTTGATGGTGAAGGCCTGCGTGTCGTGCAGGCCCAGCAGGTGCGCGCACACCACGCTGATGAAGCCCCCCGAGGTAAAGACCACGGCCTGGCCTTTGGGCGGCGTGAGCTGGACCAGCTCGGCCAGGGTCGTCACGCAGCGCAGCTTGAAGGTGGACCACGGCTCCTGGTACTCGGCGTCGTGGTGGCCCGCCACCCAGCGCGAGACCGCGTCCTGGAAGAAGGCCTGGAAGGCCCGGCGCGGGTCACCGCTGGCGGCCATCTCCGCCATCATCAAAGCCTTGTCGGCAAAGCGGGGCTCGGCCACCTCGATGACGTCCTCGTGGTCAAACTCATTGACACCGGCGAGGAGCTGCATCGGCACGTCCAGCGCCATGGCCGACAGCGCCGCGCGCGCCGTCTCCTGGTGGCGCTGCATGGTGCCGGCCACCACCACCTCGGGCACCACGCCGCGGGCTTTCAAGGCCTGGCCGACGACGTGCCCCTGCTGGTGACCCAACGCCGAGAGCGCGTCGTAGTTCTGGCTGCCGAACGAGGCCTGGCCGTGGCGGACGAGGTAGAGCGATCCCATCTCAGTGCGTCACTTTCCGCGTCACTTCGAGCCGTACTTCATCAGCTCCAGGCGGGCGATCATGCCCTTGTGGACCTCGTCGGGTCCGTCGGCCAGACGCAGCGAGCGGGCCTGGTTGAAGAAGGCCGTCAGCGGGGTGTCGTGCGAGACGCCCATGCCACCGTGCATCTGGATGGCAAAGTCGACCACCTGCTGCAGCATCGACGGCGCCACAACTTTGATGGCCGAGACGTCGGTCAGCGCGCTCATCACGCCCAGGTTGTCGATCTTCCAGGCGGCCTGCAGCGTCAGCAGGCGGGCCTGGTCGATGGCCAGTCGGCACTCGGCGATGCGTTCGCGGTTGCCGCCCAGGTTGATGATGGGCTTGCCGAAAGCCACGCGCTTGAGACCACGTTGAATGGCGAGTTCGAGCGACTTCTCGGCCGCGCCGATGCAACGCATGCAGTGGTGGATGCGGCCCGGGCCCAGGCGGCCCTGCGCGATCTCGAAACCCCGGCCCGGCCCGGCGATGACGTTGGACAGCGGCAAGCGCACGTTGGTGAAGTGCACCTCGCCATGGCCGTGCGGCTCGTCGTACTCGCCGAAGACCGGCAGCATGCGCTTGATCTCGACACCGGGCGCGTCCAGCGGCACCAGCACCATCGAGTGCTGGCCATGTCGGCCGGCCTCGGCATTGGGCGTGGCGGCCATGAAAATGCCGATCTTGCAGCGCGGGTCACCCACGCCGGAAGACCACCACTTCTTGCCGTTGAGCACGATCTCGTTGCCCTCGACCACGGCGGTGGCCGCCATGTTGGTGGCGTCGGACGAGGCCACATCGGGCTCGGTCATGAAGAAGACGGAGCGGATCTCGCCGTTGAGCAGGGGCGTCAGCCACTGGGCCTTCTGCTCGTCGCTGCCGTACTTCCAGAGCACCTCCATGTTGCCAGTGTCGGGCGCGTTGCAGTTGAAGATCTCGGGCGCCATCATCGAGCGGCCGGTCTGCTCGGCGCTGAAGGCGTACTCGAGCACGCTCAGGCCCGGGGCCAGCTTGGCGTCGGGCAAGAAGAGGTTCCACAGGCCTTCGGCCTTGGCCTGCGCCTTGAGCTCCTCCACGCGGGCGGGGATCCTCCACTGGGTCCAATCGCCGCCGTGGCGGGCCTCGCCGATCTCCTTCCAGTGCTGGGCCTCGACCGGGGCGATGCGCTCGTCAATGAAGGCACGCACGCGCTTGGCGTAGCTCTGGGCGCGTTCGCTGGGCTGGAAGTCCATGGCTGTCTCCTTTTGGGGATGTGAAAAGTCGGTGTCCGACCGTTGCCCCCGGATGCTACGCCGCCCTCACCCTTGCATCAAATGATGAATTTTCATCCCAAGTCATGCACGTGGCGCATGGCCTCACGGGCGCCCTGGGCCACGCTCTCGCGCATCCAGCGGTGCACGGGGTCGGCGTCGCGGTCGGCGTGCCAGTACATCCAGATGCCGATGGGCGGCAGCGCCAGCGGCAGG
>NZ_DCXA01000163.1:9046-25781 GCF_002328915.1 Aquabacterium sp. UBA2148 | reverse complement strand
TTCGAGCGGACCAAGCCGCACGTGAACGTCGGCACCATCGGTCACGTTGACCACGGCAAGACCACCCTGACGGCTGCCATCGCAACCGTGCTGTCGAAGAAGTTCGGCGGCGAAGCCAAGGCGTACGACCAGATCGACGCAGCGCCTGAAGAAAAGGCCCGCGGCATCACCATCAACACCGCTCACGTCGAGTACGAAACGGCCAACCGCCACTACGCTCACGTTGACTGCCCCGGCCACGCCGACTACGTCAAGAACATGATCACTGGCGCTGCCCAGATGGACGGCGCGATCCTGGTGTGCTCGGCCGCTGACGGCCCGATGCCCCAGACCCGTGAACACATCCTGCTGTCGCGCCAAGTGGGCGTGCCTTACATCATCGTCTTCCTGAACAAGGCCGACATGGTGGACGACGCTGAACTGCTGGAGCTGGTCGAAATGGAAGTGCGCGAGCTGCTGTCCAAGTACGACTTCCCCGGCGACGACACCCCGATCGTCAAGGGCTCGGCCAAGCTGGCTCTGGAAGGCGACACCGGCGAGCTGGGCGAACAAGCCATCATGGCCCTGGCCGAAGCGCTGGACACCTACATCCCCACGCCTGAGCGCGCCATCGACGGCACGTTCCTGATGCCTGTGGAAGACGTGTTCTCGATCTCGGGTCGCGGCACCGTGGTGACCGGCCGCATCGAGCGCGGCATCATCAAGGTCGGCGAAGAAATCGAAATCGTCGGCATCGCTGCCACCCAAAAGACCACCTGCACCGGCGTGGAAATGTTCCGCAAGCTGCTGGACCAAGGTCAAGCTGGCGACAACGTGGGCATCCTGCTGCGCGGCACCAAGCGCGAAGACGTGCAGCGCGGCCAAGTGCTGTGCAAGCCCGGCTCGATCAAGCCGCACACGCACTTCACCGGTGAGATCTACGTTCTGAGCAAGGACGAAGGCGGCCGTCACACGCCGTTCTTCAACAACTACCGTCCTCAGTTCTACTTCCGCACGACCGACGTGACCGGCTCGATCGAGCTGCCGGCCGACAAGGAAATGGTCATGCCTGGCGACAACGTGTCGATCACCGTCAAGCTGATCGCCCCCATCGCCATGGAAGAAGGCCTGCGCTTCGCCATCCGTGAAGGCGGTCGCACCGTCGGCGCCGGCGTCGTGGCCAAGATCCTCGACTAAAATCGCCAAACTGGTTTCTTGTCAGCAGGGGTATAGCTCAATTGGCAGAGCGTCGGTCTCCAAAACCGAAGGTTGTAGGTTCGATTCCTACTGCCCCTGCCACCGACTGACCACAGAAACCACCGCTGTCACAGCAGCCCGCAGGCTCCACGAGTCTGCGGGCTTTTGCCTCACTCAACCCCCATCGTTCTGACCGTCATGGCCACCTCGGACATCGATACCGTTTCCACCAGCGCCGACAAGGCCCGGCTGGCCGCTGCCGGCTTGCTCGTGGTGGGTGGCGTGGCGGCTTTCTACCTGCTGGGCCAACAAAGCCTTTGGCTGCGCGTCATCGCCCTGCTGGTGCTGATCGCCGCCGCCGTGGGCGTGTTCCTCACGTCTTCGCAAGGCAAGGAACTCATTGGCTTCAGCCAGGATGCCATCAAGGAAATGCGCAAGGTCGTGTGGCCCACCCGTCCGGAAGCCACGCAGATGACCCTCTACGTGTTTGCCTTCGTGGTGGTGATGGCCTTGTTCCTGTGGCTGACCGACAAGGGCCTGGAGTGGGTGCTATACGACCTGATCCTGGGCTGGAAGCGCTGATCCCGATCACCGCGCGCACGAACAACAACCGAGGTTCCGACACATGACTGACGTTCAAGCCGCTCCGAACGCCGCCCCCCTGCGCTGGTATGTGGTGCACGCTTACTCCGGCATGGAAAAGGCCGTTGAGCGCAACCTGCGCGAGCGCATCGACCGCGCCGGCATGCAAGACCAGTTCGGCCGCATCCTGGTGCCCACCGAAGAAGTCGTCGAGGTCAAGAACGGCAAGAAGTCCGTGACCGAGCGCCGTTTCTTCCCCGGCTACGTGCTGGTCGAAATGGTCATGAGCGACGACACCTGGCACCTGGTCAAAAACACCTCCAAGGTCACCGGTTTCGTTGGCGGCGCCAAGAACCGCCCGGCCCCCATCTCGGAAGACGAAGTCATGAAGATCGTCAACCAGATGAAGGAAGGCATCGAGAAGCCGCGGCCCAAGGTCGAGTGGGAAAACGGCGAAGTGGTCCGCGTCAAAGAAGGCCCCTTCACCGACTTCAACGGCTCCATCGAAGACGTCAACTACGAGAAGTCCAAGCTTCGCGTGTCCGTCACCATCTTCGGCCGCGCCACGCCGGTCGAGTTGGACTTCGGTCAGGTCGAGAAAATCTGAAGACCACAGGCTGGCAGATCTTTCGCTGAGGGCCCAGCCCGCAAGCAAAAAAGATCCGCGCACAGCAGGCCTCACCGCCTGCACACAAGGGCTTCCGACGGGAGCCCTTTGTTTTTCAGCAGACGGTCAGCCAACCCAGATCACTCCCCCGTCCGCGCCGGGATCCATTTCAGCAGCGTCTCGATCAGGTGCTCTGCGATGATGGGTTTGGCGATGACGTCACACATGCCCGCCTGTTCGCAGCGCAGCTGATCTTCGTGCAGCACCGCCGCCGTCATGGCAATGATCGGGGTGGTTTGCCAGCCTGGCAGTTGCACGATCTGCTTCGTTGCTTCGAGGCCGTCCATCACCGGCATGTGCATGTCCATCAGGATGGCGTCGAACTCGCCCGGTTGCGCGCGCAGCACCGCGTCCACGGCCTGGGCCCCGTCCGCCACGGTGGTCACGTCCACTTCCACTTGCTGAAGAAAGGCCTGGGCCACCATCTGGTAGAGCGCGTTGTCTTCGACGAGCAGGATGCGCCGCCCTTTCAGGCGCCGGCCGCTGACCCAAGGTGATGGCGACTCAGCCAGCGGGGCAAAGGGGTGGTGTGCATCGTGCACCTGCCTCAGGGCGTTGAGCAGCGTGCTGCCCATCACCGGGTGTGTCAGCAGCCTGACGTCGCCCAGCTCCTGTGTGGCCGCGAGCAGGCGTTTGCGCCAATGTCCCTGACTCACGAGCACCAAGGTGGGCCAGTTGCGCCCCGCCGAAATCACCCCGCTGCGCAAGCGAGCGAGGTGCCCGGCAAGCTCTTGTGGTTCGCTTGGCCAGTCGATCAGCAAGGCATCGACCTCGGGTTGCGCGCCCAGCAGTGCGGACTCGACCTGCTCCGGGCTTTGTCCCACCAGCCATCGCTCGGTCGACAGCGCCGGGTGTCTGCGCCACAGATCGGGCACCCGGGGCGAGCTGCCCCAGAAGAAGACGCCGGGATCTTCCAGGGTGGCCGGGGGGTTGCCGGGCGGATCACACGCCAGCAAGGGGACTTCGAACCAGAACACGCTGCCGCGCCCCAACTGGCTGTCCAGCCCGATCTCGCCGCCCATCAGCGTGATCAGGTTGCGGCAGATCGACAGGCCCAGGCCGCTGCCACCATAGCGGCGGGTGATCGAGGCGTCTTCCTGCGTGAAGGCTGAGAACAGCG
Organism: Aquabacterium sp. UBA2148; assembly: GCF_002328915.1. NCBI lineage: Bacteria > Pseudomonadati > Pseudomonadota > Betaproteobacteria > Burkholderiales > Sphaerotilaceae > Aquabacterium > Aquabacterium sp. UBA2148. The sequence goes on along the minus strand of NZ_DCXA01000163.1, from coordinate 22,236 downwards.
CTGCTTGGCGCTCGGGGGCGATGCCCGGGCCGGTGTCGCCGACTTCGATGCGAAGCCTCTTGCCTGCCTGAGCCAGTCGAACCGACAGGCTCACGCTGCCGTGCTCTGTGAACTTGACGGCGTTGCCAAGCAGGTTGTTGAGCACCTGGGACATGCGAAGCCCGTCGGCCAGCATCGCGGCGGGCACGCTGGCGTCGATGTCAACGTGAAAGCTCAACGCCTTCTGCATGGTGCGGCCTGAGAACAGGTCCACCGAGCGACGGATGAACTCGTCGATCTGCATGGCCTGAGGGTCGATGTGCAGCTGTCCGGCTTCCAGCTTGGAGTGATCCAGGATGTCATCGAGGATGCCCATGAGCGCCAGGGCGGCCTCGTGCGCGCGGGCGATGTCGCCCTGGACTTCGCCCGGCAGGGGTTTGTCCAAAGTCAGCCGCAGCAAGCCCAGGATGGCGTTCATGGGGGTGCGGATCTCGTGGCTCATGTTGGCCAGGAAGGCGCTCTTGAGTCGCGCGCTTTCCTGCGCTGCATCTCGCGCTTGCGCCAGCTCGGTCAGGTCCGACCAGCTCACGTAGAAGCCTTGTGTGTGGCCCTGATCGTCCTTGTCGGGTCGGTACTCCACGCGCGCGGTGCGCTCGCTGCGCCCGTCCTGCGCGGGGATGGTGTGCTCGAACACCTGGGCCTCTCCCTGGAGGGCTCGCAGCATGTGCGGCGCGTGGATGGCATGCAGGCTCGGACCCAGCAGTTCCCGCGCAGACATCCTGGCCAGTTGCTGCGGGGTGACGCCGAACCAGGCCTGATGGGCAACATTCCCGAACCGGATCTGCCCGTGCTGATCCCAGTACGCGATGGCATTGGGGGCATGGTCCAGGATGTCTTGCAGCGTGCGATCGAGCTGCCTCAGCTCGCGCTCTTGCTCCGCAAGGCGGTGGGCCAGTTCTCGGGCAGCGGCCTCTTTGGCGGCCTTCGACTCCTGCAGCTGCAGGCTGCGCAAGATGGCCTGGGTCAGGCGCTCGGCATCGAGCTGCACCTTGGGCACGTAGTCTGTTGCGCCTTGCTGCATGGCCTCGACCACCAGCGATTCACTGCCTGCCCCGGTCACCATGATGATCGGGCCGGCGTAGGCGGTGAGATCGCGAATGGCTTGCAACAGGGCCGAGCCGGTGGTGTCACCCAGGCAGTTGTCAAGCAGCACGCAGTCAACGGACTGGCTGCTGAGGATGCGCATGGCCTCGTTGCCGGATTCCGCCTCCATCGTGCGTGCGCTCAGCGCGCTGCTTTTGATGCAGCGGCGCACGCGCTCGCGATCGACGTCGTCGTCGTCGATGATGAGGATCTGCAACTCGCGGGTGAGGCTCGGGCCTGGCATCGATCCTGACTCAGGGGAGTTGAACGGCACGCCTGTAGCCATCGAGCAGCTGCGTCAGCTTGCTGAACTGCGGCCCCACGGCGGACTTCACCATGTAGCCGGCCACGTTCTCGTCGTAGGCTCGGCTGCGATCGGCGTCGGCGCTGGAGGTGGTCAGCACGAAGATGACTTCCTCCTTGAGTTTCGGGTCGGCGCGCACCACCTCGAGGAACTCGAACCCGTTCATGCGGGGCATGTTCAGGTCCAGCAGGATCAGGCGAGGGCGCGGGGCCTTGCGTTGGGCGTCCTGCTCGCGCAGGACCTCCAGCGCGGCCTGCCCGTCTTCGACCCAGGTGACAGGGCAGGGCATGCCGGCTTTGTGCATGCTGCGCATGACGGATTCGGCCGCCACGTCGTCGTCTTCAACCAACAAGACGTGCAAAGGGCTGGGGTCACTCATCGTTGGTCCTCCTGGGGTACATCGGCCACCAGACGCGGAACTGCGCGCCCCACCCCATGGCCACTGGCGAGACCACATCGATGTGGCCGCCGTGGGTTTCGGTCATGCGTTTGCAAAGCGCCAGCCCAATGCCCGAGGTTTCGGCTCGTTTGCTCGAGGACAGCGTCTGGAAGAGCTGAAAGATCCGCCGCGATGCCTGGGGCGGCGCCCCGGGGCCATCGTCGGTGACGGTGATCAGCATGTGGCTGCCGTCTGCTTGGGATGCGACCTGAATGAGCCCGGAGCCGCGGTCGTGGTGTTTGACCGCGTTGCCCAGCAGGTTGCGCAGCACCGTCGACAGGGGCGTGCGAACAGCCTGAAAGGCGCGGGCGTCCACCGATGCCATGTCCAGCGTGAATCCGTCCGGCAGGGGTTGCAGCTCGTTGATCGCGGCCAGCACATCCGGCAGCGACACCGAGCGGTAGTCGGTGTCGGTCTTGCCCGCGCGCGCGTAGCGCAACAGGTCGTCGATGAGCGACTCCATGCGCTGGATGCGCGGGGTGATGCGCGCCAGGTTGCGTGCCACGTCGTCGAGCTTGCCATCGGTGAGGTCCTGCCCCATCCACTCGACCAGGTCCGCGATGCTGCGCAAGGGTGAGCGCAGGTCGTGCGAGGCCACGTACGAGAACTCCTGCAGGTCGGCATTGGCCTGCTTGAGATCGGCCTCCAGCCGCTTGCGCGCGCTGATGTCGGTGACCACCGCCAGCGTCATCGCCTGCCCCTGCCAGCGCACCCGGTTCAGCCCGATCTCCACGGCCACCTCGGTGCCATCGGCGTGCAGCGCGGTCAGGTCCCGCCCCTGGCCCATCATCCGGGCGCCGCCCGCACGCGCGTAACCCTGCATCAGGCTGGCGTGTTGCGCGTGATGGCGCTGGGGCACCAGTTGGTGCAGGGGCTGCCCGCGCAGGGCAGCAGGTTCGTGACCCAGGGCGGCACCCAGGGCGGCACCCAGGGCGGCATTGCTCTGCACGATCACCCCGGCGTCATCGACCAGCATCAGCCCGTAGGGCGAAGCATCGAACAGGCCCTGGAAGGCCAGGGCGAGGTCGTGGCGGTCGCTCATGTCAACCACCGAGGCCAGCACCATGCGCTCTCCGCTGGGTGTGAGCAGTGGCGTCAGGCCTATTTCGACCGGGAAGGCGTGCCCGAGTGCGTGTTGTCCGTTGAGCACCCGCCCTTCGCCCATCCGGCGTCGGCTGGGCGCGGCCAGGAACTGGCGCCGGTGTTCGACGTGCTGTGCCCGCAGGGCCTCGGGCAGGAGGATGTCGACCGATCGCCCGATCAGCCACTTTGCAGGGTGCCCGAACATGCGGCTGAGCTCCTGGTTCACGGAGGCGATCGCGCCATCTGCAGAAATCAGGATGAAGCCATTGGCCGCTGCATCAAAGGCCTGGGCCAGGATGGCGGGGCTGACATCTGCCGACGACGCTGGCAGGGGGGTTGTCCATGCGTCATCTCCTCCCTCGGGATTTGGTTTTCATGTGGACGGATCTGACCGACCAACCTGCTCAGGTTATGCCGGGCGGCATGCTTGCGGAAGGGGGGTGCCAACGGCCCCACCTGCGTCAGGGATTTGGGTGTTCACACAGCTGGCGTGGCCCCTGGCTTGCGTTTCCAGTCCGGCCGCCATAGAATGGAGGGCTTTTGTCCGCTTTGGCGGGCACGTTTTTCAGTCGCCGACGCATGCGCGACATGAGGAGCCCGGATGGGCGCCTGCTGAGTTTTGACTCTTGCGGGCATCGAACCGGGCGCTGGCACTCGACCAATTCCGACAGGCCGTTGGGTTGGTTCAAGGAGAAAACATGGCCAAGAAGATTGTCGGCTTCATCAAGCTGCAAATCCCGGCCGGCAAGGCGAACCCGTCGCCCCCGGTTGGTCCCGCGCTGGGTCAGCGTGGTCTGAACATCATGGAGTTCTGCAAGGCGTTCAACGCCCAGACCCAAGGCGTCGAGCCGGGTCTGAAGCTGCCCGTGGTGATCACCGCCTACGCAGACAAGTCCTTCACGTTCATCATCAAGACGCCTCCGGCCACCGTGCTGCTGAAGAAGGCCGCGAAGATCGACAAGGGCTCGCCGCGTCCTCAGGCTGACAAGGTCGGCAAGCTGACCCGCGCTCAGCTGGAAGAAATCGCCAAGACCAAGCAGAAGGACCTGACCGCTGCCGATCTGGACGCCGCTGTGCGCACGATCGCCGGTTCCGCCCGTTCGATGGGCATCATCGTGGAGGGTGTGTGATGGCCAAGCAAACCAAGCGTCAAAAGGCCCTGCCCCAAGTCGACAGCACCAAGCTGTACGCACTGGACGAAGCCCTGACCCTCATCAAGTCCGCTGCCAACGCCAAGTTCGATGAATCCATCGACGTGGCTGTGCAACTGGGCGTCGATGCCAAGAAGTCTGACCAAGTCGTTCGTGGCGCCGTCGTGATGCCCAACGGCACCGGCAAGACCAAGCGCGTCGCCGTGTTCGCTCAAGGCGCCAAGGCCGAAGAAGCCAAGGCCGCTGGCGCCGACGTCGTCGGCATGGAAGACCTGGCCGAGCAAGTCAAGGCTGGCAACATCAACTTCGACGTGGTCATCGCCTCGCCGGACACGATGCGCATCGTCGGTACCCTGGGTACCGTGCTGGGCCCCCGCGGCCTGATGCCCAACCCCAAGGTCGGCACCGTCACCCCCGACGTCGCCACCGCTGTCAAGAACGCCAAGGCTGGCCAGGTCCAGTTCCGCGTTGACAAGGCCGGCATCATCCACGGCACCATCGGCCGTCGCTCGTTCGACGACGCCAAGCTCAAGGGTAACCTGGCAGCTCTGCTGGAAGCCCTGAACAAGCTCAAGCCCGCTTCGTCCAAGGGCGTCTACCTGCGCAAGGTGGCCGTGTCCTCGACCATGGGTCTGGGCGTGCGCGTCGACGTCGGCAGCATCAGCGCCGAGTGATCGGTGCCTGACCGCTGAAAGGCGGTCAGAACAACACAGCCTGTGCGGGCGCTTCGGCGCCCGACGGGCCGGGTCCCTTGCGAGTCTGGCAAGGGCGCCTGAAAAGAATTGGTGGGCTGCGCCCCCGTGGCAACGCGGAGGCGCAGGCTATCAAAGACCGTAGGCGTGTGTGGCGTGCTTGTACAGGCGCCGCGCGCTTAATCAACCCCGGTTGGCCTACGCAGATGGCGCACCCGCTGTTGAAGCTTCCCTGGGGTCATTGCCTGGCCCCTGGGTTCCTGAGGCAGAAGGTCGCTGCATCCGGTGTGCCTCGAGGCGCCCGTCCCTGGTGGGGTGGTTGTCAAAAGGCACGTTTTTGAGGAGTAGACCTTGAGTCTCAATCGCAACGAGAAAGAAGCCGTCATCGCTGAAGTGGCTGCCCAAGCGGGCAAGTCGCAGACGCTTGCACTGGCTGAGTACCGCGGTCTCACGGTGGCTCAACTGGATCAGCTGCGCAAGAACGCCCGTGCCCAAGGTGTGTACCTTCATGTCCTGAAGAACACCCTGGCCCGTCGCGCTGTTGCCGGCACCCCGTTCGAAGTCGCCGCCGAGAGCATGAGCGGCCCGCTGATCTACGGCTTCTCCGAAGACGCCGTGGCAGCTGCCAAGGTGATCGCTGACTTTGCCAAGGGCAATGACAAGCTGGTCATCAAGGCTGGCGCTTACGCTGGCAAGGCACTGGACGCCAACGGCGTCAAGTCGCTGGCCTCCATCCCGAGCAAGGAAGTGCTGCTGGCCCAGATCTGTGGCCTGCTGCAATCGCCGATCTCGGGTCTGGCACGCGTGCTGGCTGCTGTGGGCGAGCAAAAGGGTGGCGGTCAAGCCGCTCCCGCCGCCGCAGAAGAAGCCCCGGCTGCCTGAGCAACCGCTCCGCACTGAATTTCAACATCCAACCGATTTTAGGAACCCAAAATGGCATTCGATAAAGACGCATTCCTGACCGCCCTGGACAGCATGTCCGTGATGGAACTCTCCGAGCTGGTCAAGGCCATCGAAGAGAAGTTCGGCGTGTCCGCTGCCGCCATGGCCGCTCCCGCCGCTGGTGGCGCTGCTGGCGGTGGCGCTGCTGCTGCTGAAGAAAAGACCGAATTCAACGTCGTCCTGACCGAAGCTGGCGCCAACAAGGTCGGCGTCATCAAGGCCGTGCGCGAAATCACCGGTCTGGGCCTCAAGGAAGCCAAGGACCTGGTCGACGGCGCTCCCAAGAACGTCAAGGAAGGCGTGGCCAAGGCCGACGCCGAAGCTGCCGTCAAGAAGCTGGTCGAAGCTGGCGCCAAGGCCGAACTGAAGTAATTCAGTGTTCGCCTGGTGGGTGCATGTCGCGCTCACCTTGGCGAATGCCCGGTGATGGCCGGGTCAGACAGCTGCCTCCGCAAGGGGGCAGCTTTCGGCTTTTCAGGGGGTAAAACCCTGAGCACACTCGAAAGGCCCTCAGTGGTTGTACACTGGAGGGCTTTTCGAGTGTTCTCTGAACCGACTGCGGAGAACTGGTTTGGTCGAGCCTGGGTGCAATGCCCGGGTTGTCTGCCAGCGGTTGGTAGTGGCCAACCACCAAGCCTCGGACGCAAGGTCCGAACGGCCAGTCGCCGAACAACGGGCTGTTTCCTTGGCCGGGAATCAGCCTGAATTCGAAGCGGAACGCCCACCGGGCGACCGAAACGGAGAGTTTATGGCGCAAGCAACCCCCTACAGCTACACCGAGCGCAAGCGGATTCGCAAGAGTTTCGGCAAGCGCGGCAGCGTTTTGAACGTGCCCTATCTGCTGACGATGCAGAAAGATTCGTACGTCGCATTCCTCCAGAAGGAGGTGCCGCCGCAACAACGCAAACCCGAAGGCCTGCAAGCCGCTTTCCTCTCGGCGTTCCCCATTGTTTCGCACAATGGCTTCGTCGAGATGAAGTTCATCGAGTTCAACATCGCCAAGCCGGCGTTCGATGAGCGTGAGTGCCAGCTGCGGGGCCTGACCTTCGCGTCGGCCGTGCGTGCACGCCTGCAGATGATCATCTACGACCGCGAGACCTCCACGCCGTCGTCCAAGGTCGTCAAGGAAGTCAAGGAACAAGAGGTCTACATGGGCGAAGTGCCCCTGATGACCGACTACGGCTCCTTCATCATCAACGGCACCGAGCGCGTCATCGTGTCGCAGCTCCACCGTTCGCCTGGCGTGTTCTTCGAGCACGACAAGGGCAAGACCCACTCGTCGGGCAAGCTGCTGTTCAGCGCCCGGATCATTCCTTACCGTGGTTCGTGGCTCGATTTCGAGTTCGACCCGAAGGACCTGCTGTACTTCCGCGTGGACCGTCGCCGCAAGATGCCGGTGACGACCCTGCTGAAGGCCATCGGGATGAACAACGAGCAGATCCTGTCGACCTTCTTCCAGTTTGACCACGTCAAGCTGATGGACGCAGGTGCTCAACTGGCTTTCGTGTCCGATCGTTTCAAGGGCGAAGTCGCCCGCTTCGACATCACCGACAAGTCCGGTGCCGTCGTCGTCGAGAAGGACAAGCGCATCACCGCACGCCACACCCGCGCCCTGGAGCAGTCCGGCACCACGCACCTGAGCGTGCCCGAAGACTTCCTGCTCGGCCGCGTGCTGGCCAAGAACCAGGTCGACCCGGACACCGGCGAGCTGATCGCCAAGGCCAACGAAGAGCTGACCGAAGCGCTGCTCAAGAAGCTGCGCGTCGCCGGCATCCGTGACCTGGAAATCCTGTTCACCAATGAACTGGACCAAGGCGCCTACATCTCGCAAACGCTGGCCACCGACGAAACCGCCGATGAGCTGGCCGCGCGCGTGGCCATCTACCGCATGATGCGCCCCGGCGAGCCGCCGACCGAAGACGCCGTCCAGGCCCTGTTCCAGCGCCTGTTCTACAGCGAAGACACGTACGACCTGTCGCGCGTGGGTCGCATGAAGTTCAATGCCCGCGCCGGCATCGACTCGCCGACCGGCCCGATGACCCTGTCCAACGACGACATCCTGCGCGTCGTCAAGATCCTGGTCGAGTTGCGCAACGGTCGCGGCGAAGTCGACGACATCGATCACCTGGGCAACCGCCGCGTGCGCTGCGTGGGCGAACTGGCCGAAAACCAGTACCGCTCGGGCCTCGCTCGCATTGAAAAGGCTGTCAAGGAACGCCTGGGCCAGGCCGAAACCGAAGCCCTGATGCCGCACGACCTGATCAACTCCAAGCCGATCTCTGCGGCCCTCAAGGAGTTCTTCGGTGCGTCGCAGCTGTCGCAGTTCATGGACCAGACCAACCCCCTGTCGGAGATCACGCACAAGCGCCGCGTCTCCGCCCTGGGCCCGGGTGGTCTGACCCGCGAACGCGCCGGCTTCGAAGTGCGCGACGTGCACCCGACCCACTACGGCCGCGTGTGCCCGATCGAAACGCCTGAAGGCCCGAACATCGGCCTGATCAACTCGCTGGCCCTGTACGCCCGCCTGAACGAATACGGCTTCCTCGAGACGCCGTACCGCCGCGTCAACGACGGCCAGACCACGATGCAGATCGACTACCTGTCGGCCATCGAAGAAGGCAAGTACGTGATCGCGCAGGCCAACGCGTCGCTGGACAAGGACGGTCGCCTGACCGACGAACTCGTGTCCGCTCGCGAACACGGCGAATCGGTGCTGACCAGCCCCGAGCGCATCCAGTACATGGACGTCGCCCCGACCCAGATCGTGTCGGTCGCTGCCTCGCTCGTGCCCTTCCTGGAGCACGACGACGCGAACCGCGCACTGATGGGCGCCAACATGCAGCGTCAGGCTGTTCCCACCCTGCGCCCTGAAAAGGCCTTCGTGGGCACCGGCGTCGAGCGCGTGGCCGCCGTCGACTCGGGCACCGTCGTGGTGTCCAAGCGCGGTGGTGTGGTGGACTACGTCGACGCCAACCGCGTCGTGATCCGCGTCAACGACAACGAAACCGTTGCCGGCGAAGTGGGCGTGGACATCTACAACCTCATCAAATACCACCGCTCCAACCAGAACACCAACATCCACCAGCGCCCCATCGTGCAACGTGGTGACGTGGTGGCGGTGGGCGACGTGATCGCCGACGGCGCATCGACGGACCTGGGCGAGCTCGCCCTGGGCCAGAACATGCTCGTGGCCTTCATGCCCTGGAACGGCTACAACTTCGAAGACTCGATCCTGATCTCCGAGCGCGTCGTCGCCGAAGACCGCTACACCTCGATCCACATCGAGGAACTCGTGGTCATGGCCCGCGACACCAAGCTGGGCAGCGAAGAAATCACCCGCGACATCCCGAACCTGTCTGAGAACCAGCTGGCTCGCCTGGATGAATCCGGCATCGTCTACGTGGGCGCCGAAGTCGGCCCCGGCGACGTGCTGGTCGGCAAGGTGACCCCGAAGGGCGAAACCACCCTCACGCCTGAAGAGAAGCTGCTGCGCGCCATCTTCGGTGAGAAGGCGTCCGACGTGAAGGACACGTCCCTGCGTGTCGACCAAGGCACCATGGGCACCGTCATCGACGTGCAGGTCTTCACCCGCGAAGGCATCCAGCGTGACAAGCGCGCCCAGCAGATCATCGACGATGAACTCAAGCGCTTCCGCCTGGACTTGAACGACCAGCTGCGCATCGTCGAGGCCGACGCCTTCGACCGGATCCGCAAGCTGCTGATCGGCAAGGTCGCCAACGGTGGCCCCAACAAGCTGGCCAAGGGCACGACCCTGGACGACGCCTACCTGTCGTCGGTGGACAAGTTCCACTGGTTCGACATCCGTCCTGAAGACGGCGAGTTGGCCAACCAGCTGGAATCGATCAAGAACTCGCTGGAGCAGACCCGCCACAGCTTCGACCTGGCTTTCGAAGAAAAGCGCAAGAAGCTGACCCAAGGCGACGAGCTGCCTGCTGGCGTGCTCAAGATGGTCAAGGTTCACCTGGCCGTCAAGCGCCGCCTGCAGCCTGGCGACAAGATGGCCGGCCGTCACGGCAACAAGGGCGTGGTCTCCAAGATCGTTCCGATCGAAGACATGCCCTACATGGCCGACGGCACCCCCGCCGACATCGTTCTGAACCCGCTGGGCGTGCCCTCGCGGATGAACGTCGGTCAGGTGCTGGAAGTGCACCTGGGCTGGGCCGGCAAGGGCATCGGTCAGCGCATCGGCGACATGCTGCAGCGCGAAGCCGCCGTGGCCGAGCTGCGCAAGTTCATGGAAGAGCTCTACAACACCTCGGGCAAGAAGGAAGACATCGCTTCCCTGGCCGACGAGGACGTGCTCAACATGGCCGCCAACCTCTCCAAGGGCATGACCTTCGCCACCCCGGTGTTCGACGGTGCCAAGGAAGAGGAAATCCGCTCGATGCTGCAGCTGGCCTACCCGGCCGACATCGCCAAGGCCAAGGGCCTCACCCCGACCCGCACGCAGGCCATCCTGCACGACGGTCGCACCGGTGAAGCCTTCGAGCGTCCCGTCACCGTGGGCTACATGCACGTCCTGAAGCTTCACCACTTGGTGGACGACAAGATGCACGCCCGCTCGACCGGTCCGTACTCGCTCGTCACGCAGCAGCCGCTGGGCGGCAAGGCGCAGTTCGGTGGTCAGCGCTTCGGTGAAATGGAAGTGTGGGCCCTGGAAGCTTACGGTGCAGCCTACGTGCTGCAGGAAATGCTCACCGTCAAGTCCGACGACGTCAATGGCCGTACCAAGGTGTACGAGAACATCGTCAAGGGCGAGCACGCCATCGAGGCGGGCATGCCGGAATCGTTCAATGTGCTGGTCAAGGAAATCCGTTCCTTGGGCATCGACATCGAACTCGAGCGCAACTGATTAGGAATAGGAGAGCCCCATGAAAGGTTTGCTGGACCTGTTCAAGCAATTCACGCCCGATGAGCATTTCGATGCGATCAAGATCGGGCTGGCCTCGCCCGAGAAGATCCGCTCGTGGTCTTTCGGCGAAGTGAAGAAGCCTGAGACCATCAACTACCGCACGTTCAAGCCCGAGCGTGACGGCCTGTTCTGCGCCAAGATCTTCGGCCCGATCAAGGACTACGAGTGCCTGTGCGGCAAGTACAAGCGCCTCAAGCACCGCGGCGTGATCTGCGAGAAGTGCGGCGTCGAAGTGACCCAGACCAAGGTCCGTCGTGACCGCATGGGCCACATCGAACTGGCTGCGCCTTGCGCCCACATCTGGTTCCTGAAGTCGCTGCCGTCGCGTCTGGGCCTCGTGCTCGACATGACGCTGCGCGACATCGAGCGCGTGCTGTACTTCGAAGCCTACGTGGTCGTCGACCCCGGCATGACCCCGCTGAAGAAGTTCAGCATCATGTCCGAGGACGACTACGACGCCAAGCGTCGCGAGTTCGGCGATGAGTTCGAAGCCCTGATGGGCGCCGAAGGCATCCAGAAGTTGCTGGCCGAGATGGATCTCGACATCGAGATCGACAAGCTGCGCAACGACATGACCGGCTCCGAGCTGAAGGTCAAGAAGAACTCCAAGCGCCTGAAGGTCATGGAGGCCTTCAAGAAGTCCGGCATCAAGCCGAACTGGATGGTCATGGAAGTCATGCCCGTGCTGCCGCCGGACCTGCGTCCGTTGGTGCCGCTGGATGGTGGCCGCTTCGCGACCTCCGATCTGAACGACCTGTACCGCCGCGTCATCAACCGCAACAACCGCCTGGCTCGCCTGCTGGAATTGAAGGCCCCTGAGATCATCGTGCGCAACGAAAAGCGCATGCTGCAGGAAGCCGTTGACTCGCTGCTGGACAACGGTCGCCGCGGCAAGGCCATGACGGGCGCCAACAAGCGTGCCCTGAAGTCCCTGGCCGACATGATCAAGGGCAAGAGCGGTCGCTTCCGTCAGAACCTGCTGGGCAAGCGCGTCGACTACTCCGGTCGCTCCGTGATCACCGTGGGCCCGACCCTCAAGCTGCACCAGTGCGGCCTGCCGAAGCTGATGGCGCTTGAACTCTTCAAGCCCTTCATCTTCTCGCGCCTGGAAGCCATGGGCATCGCGACCACCATCAAGGCCGCGAAGAAGGAAGTCGAATCCGGCACCCCCGTGGTGTGGGACATCCTCGAAGAGGTCATCAAGGAGCACCCGGTTCTGCTGAACCGCGCCCCGACGCTGCACCGCCTGGGCATCCAGGCCTTCGAGCCCGTGCTGATCGAAGGCAAGGCCATCCAGCTGCACCCGCTGGTTTGCGCCGCCTTCAACGCCGACTTCGACGGTGACCAGATGGCCGTCCACGTGCCGCTGTCGATCGAAGCGCAGATGGAAGCCCGCACCCTGATGCTGGCCTCCAACAACGTGCTGTTCCCCGCCAACGGTGAACCCTCGATCGTGCCGTCGCAAGACGTGGTGCTGGGCCTGTACTACGCCACCCGCGAGCGCATCAACGGTCGCGGCGAAGGCATGGTCTTCTCCGACATCCCCGAACTCCAGCGTGCGCTGGACAACGGCGTGGTCGAGATCACCGCCCGCATCAGCGTGCGCCTGACCGAGTACACCAAGGACAAGGCCACGGGCGAGTTCATCCCCGAGACCAAGCTGGTGGCCACGACCGTCGGTCGCGCCCTGCTGTCCGAGATCCTGCCCAAGGGCCTGCCTTTTGCGAACATCAACAAGGCGCTCAAGAAGAAGGAAATCTCGCGCCTGATCAACACCTCTTTCCGCAAGTGCGGCCTGAAGGAAACCGTGGTGCTGGCTGACAAGCTGCTGCAAAACGGCTTCCGCCTGGCCACGCGCGCCGGCATCTCGATCGGCATCGACGACATGCTGGTGCCCAAGCAGAAGTACGAGCTGATCGAGCGCGCCGAGAAGGAAGTCAAGGAGATCGAGCAGCAGTACGTCTCCGGTCTGGTGACCGCTGGCGAGCGCTACAACAAGGTCGTGGACATCTGGGGCAAGACCGGCGACGAAGTCGGCAAGGTCATGATGTCTCAGCTGTCCAAGCAAAAGACCATCGACCGCGAAGGCAAGGAAGTCGATCAGGAATCGTTCAACTCGATTTACATGATGGCCGACTCCGGTGCCCGCGGTAGCGCGGCCCAGATCCGCCAGCTGGCCGGCATGCGCGGCCTGATGGCCAAGCCTGACGGCTCCATCATCGAGACGCCCATCACGGCGAACTTCCGTGAAGGCCTGAACGTGCTTCAGTACTTCATCTCGACCCACGGTGCCCGAAAGGGTCTGGCCGACACGGCGCTGAAGACCGCGAACTCGGGTTACCTGACCCGCCGTCTGGTCGACGTGACGCAAGACCTGGTGGTCACCACCGACGATTGCGGCACCGACCAAGGCATCAACACCCGTGCGCTGGTCGAAGGCGGTGAAGTCATCGAGTCGCTGCGCGACCGCATCCTGGGCCGCGTGCCCGCGATCGACGTGCTGCACCCCGAGACCCAGCAGGTG
>NZ_DCXA01000163.1:2533-8992 GCF_002328915.1 Aquabacterium sp. UBA2148 | reverse complement strand
CCAGCAGGTGCTGGTCACCGCCGGCACCATGCTGGACGAAGACGTCCTGGACGAGCTCGAAGCCGCTGGCGTCGACGAAGTCAAGGTCCGCACCCCGCTGACTTGCGCCACGCGCTTTGGCCTGTGCGCCAAGTGCTACGGCCGCGACCTCGGCCGCGGTGGCCTGGTCAACTCCGGTGAAGCGGTCGGTGTGATCGCCGCCCAGTCCATCGGTGAGCCCGGCACGCAGCTGACCATGCGGACCTTCCACATCGGTGGTGCCGCTTCGCGCGCCGCCATCGCATCCAGCGTGGAAGCCAAGTCGGACGGCATCATCGGCTTCAACGCCACGATGCGCTATGTGACCAACGGCAAGGGCGACCTGGTGGTGATTTCGCGTTCCGGCGAAATCGTCATCTCCGACCAGCACGGCCGTGAGCGCGAGCGTCACAAGGTGCCTTACGGCGCCACGCTCAACGTCAAGGCCGACCAGACCGTCAAGGCTGGTCTGGTGCTGGCCACCTGGGATCCGCTGACCCGCCCGATCATCACCGAGTTCGCCGGCAAGGCCAAGTTCGAGAACGTCGAAGAAGGCGTGACCGTGGCCAAGCAGGTGGACGAAGTGACCGGCCTGTCGACCCTGGTCGTGATCGACCCGAAGCGTCGCGGTGCGGCCAAGGTCGTGCGCCCGCAGGTCAAGCTGCTGGACGCCTCCGGCTCCGAAGTGAAGATCCCGGGTACCGACCACGCCGTGACCATCGGCTTCCAGGTCGGCGCGCTGATCCAGATCCGCGACGGGCAAGACCTGTCGCCTGGTGAAGTGCTGGCCCGCATCCCCATCGAAGGTCAGAAGACCCGCGACATCACCGGCGGTCTGCCGCGTGTGGCCGAGCTGTTCGAAGCCCGCAGCCCCAAGGACAAGGGCTCGCTGGCCGAGATCACCGGCACGGTGTCCTTCGGCAAGGAAACCAAGGGCAAGGTTCGCCTGCAGATCACCGACCCCGAAGGCAAGGTCTGGGAAGACCTGGTCCCGAAGGAAAAGAACATCCTGGTGCACGAAGGCCAGGTGGTCAACAAGGGCGAATCCATCGTCGACGGTCCGGCCGATCCGCAGGACATCCTGCGCCTGCTGGGCATCGAAGAGCTGGCTCGCTACATCGTCGACGAAGTGCAGGACGTCTACCGTCTGCAGGGCGTGAAGATCAACGACAAGCACATCCAGGTGATCGTTCGCCAGATGCTGCGCCGCGTGCAGATCGTCAACCCGGGCGACACGCATTACATCGCTGGTGAACAGGTCGAGCGCTCCGAGCTGCTGGACACCAACGACCGCATGCGCGCTGCCGACAAGATGATCGCCACGCACAGCGATGTGCTGCTGGGCATCACCAAGGCCTCGCTGTCGACCGACTCCTTCATCTCGGCCGCTTCCTTCCAGGAAACGACCCGCGTGCTCACCGAGGCTGCCATCATGGGCAAGCGCGACGAGCTGCGTGGCCTGAAGGAAAACGTCATCGTGGGTCGCCTGATCCCCGCCGGCACCGGCATGGCTTTCCACCAGGCTCGCAAGGCCAAGGAAGAGATGGACGACACCGAGCGTCGCGCCATCGCCATGCAGGAAGCCCAGGAACGCGCCGCCATGGAACTGGCTGCGCTGGACGAAGCTTCCGGCGATGCCGCCCCGAGCGAAGGTGGCGCCACCGCCGAGTGACGCACAAGGGCCGATGCCAGTCAGCACTGGCGTCGGTCCGAGATTCGGTTGCCGGGCTTGTTGAACGCCTCGGCCATCCAGTCCCCCAATGACAAGGGCCCCGACCAAAATCGGGGCCCTTGTTTCATTTCAAGCGATCACACGGCGCGTGTGTGATGGGCACTCATCAGGCAACGGGGTGACGCCGGGTGTCAGTCGCTGTCACGCCCGCTGCCAAGCCCCGGGTGGGGCCAGTTCAGCAGCTCCGCCAGCCGGGTCACCACCCAGGTGGCCTCGGCTTCGCTGACGCCCGACTCCGGGGTCAACAGGCCTTGCTGGCAACGCGCCAGCACTTCGTGCGTCTCGGCGCCGATCTCCACATGCACGCTCTGGCAATGCGTGGTGAGGTGCTGGGCCAGGTCCTCACAAAGCTCATGGCGAGAGGCCACCTCGCGCGGCGGCAGGGTCCACCGACCGCGTGCGTCGCGGTACAGGGCCTGAAAACTCGGGGCCACGTAAACCTGGTTGTCGTCGCTCATGGGATGGGCTTGCCTTGATCAGGGACTTGGTGCGGGCGTTGCACCAGTGGCTTTCGCTGCCTCTTGGGGGGCATCCCCTACCTGCGCGGCCAAGCGCTCGACCAGCGCAAAGCCTCGGCGCTCCGCGACGATGACCACCGGGTCCTCGGGCTTCAATCGGTCCTTGCGCACGAGTGCCAACTGGCCCGGCAAGGGTTCTCGGGATGGCGTTGGCGCCCCGAGGTAAAAAGCGAAGCTCGGTTGCCGCGCACGCCATTGCACCACCTCGGCACCCCGCGCCTGGGCAATCTGGGCCAACTCGTGCACGGGGGACTGCAGCGTGCTGGCCCACCAGGGCAACACACCGTGCACCACCCAGAACGCACCCAGCAGGGCGCCCAGCACCGCGCGTTCAGCAGGCGCCCGGCGTGGCCAGCACCAGATCGCCAGCCACAGTCCGCCCACCGCCACCACCTGCCACCATGCTGGCCCAGTTGGCGCGCTTTCCAGCAAGGTCCGGTAGAGCGGGTCCTTGGTTTGTGTGGCCAGCCAGCCCGCCACGTGCTGGCTCCAGGACAGGCCGGCGAAGAGCAGCAGTTGGCACATGGCCAGCGCCCAGGCCATGCCGCGCGAGCGCAGCTTGGCCAGCGCACCCGCCATCAAGATGAGCAGCGGTGTCGTGCCATACAGGAGGTAATGCGGCAGCTTGGTGCTGGAGAGGGTGAAGAACAGCAACGCAAACCCGGACCAGCACAACAAAAACCTGCTCACGGGTTCTGCCCACAAAGCGCGCCAGTTCGCCAACACAGACAGAAGCAGCGGCGTCCAGGGCAGGGCCAGCAGGGGGGCGACGATCAGCGTGTAGTGGGCCTGCCCGCCGTGCCCCTCTCTGGTTTGCAGAAATCGGTTGACGTTGTGCTGCAAGATGAAGCCGTCGACAAAGGCCATGCCGTGTCGGTGCAGTGCGTAGGCGTACCATGGCGTCGCCACGCCAAAAAAGATGACCCAGGCCCAAGCATCGCCGAGCACCTGCCGCAAACGCCCGACCTGACCCGATGCCAACAGGTAGACCACCACCGAGGCACCGGGCACCAGGCACGCCACCGGGCCTTTGGTGAGCACACCCAGGCCCATCCACAGGAAGGCGCGTCGCAGGGGGCGTCGGCTGCCATCGGACAGGTGGCGCCACAGGTCCAGGCAGGCCCAGCACATCAGCGCGTTGAGCAGCGCATCCGCTGTGGCCGCGCGCCCGATCAGCATCACGCCCACCGAGGTGGCCACCACCACGGCCGCCACGCGTTCGGCCCGTTGGTCGGCCCACAGCTGGGCAAACCGCACGGCCGCCAGGCACCACATCAAGGCAGCGCAGGCCGATGGCAGGCGAGTGGCCGCTTCGGTCACGCCAAAGATCGCCAGGCCCAGCGATTGCAGCCAGTAAATCAGGATGGGTTTGTCGAACCGGTCTGCGCCATTGAGCGTGGTGTGCCCCCAGTCGCCGCTGGACAGCATCTCGCGCGAGGCCTCCGAGAAGGCGCCTTCGTCCACATCCAGCAGTGGCGCGCTGTCCAGGCCCAGCAGCCACAGCGCCATCAGCAAGCCCACCCACAACCAGGAGGGCCACCGGTCCAGCACGCCGCGGGTTGCCTGAGGGGTGTTGGGCAGCGGGTGGGAACTCAAACCGCGCCCTCCTGTTGGGCGGGGCCCTTCGACGCCAACCACCAGCGCCAGGCGCCCCATGTGCTCAGTGCCATCACCCCACACTGCACCCCGAGGGGCACCACCCAGCCCTGCTTGCTCAAGCACACGTAGAGCCCAAAGGCCGGCAGGCTCAGCGCCACGGCCTTGCACGTGGAGGGTTTGCGCAACCACCCAGCCAGGCGAATGCTGGCCGGCATTCGCCAAGCCACGGGAGCGAGCAGCAGACCCAGCCCCGAGCCGACCAGCACGTCGCTGGGCCAATGGGCGCCGACCACCACGCGCGAGAGCGCCTGCAAAGCCGCCAGTGCCCACCAAAGGTGACGCCAGAGGGTCGCACGCCCTTCCTCATGGGCCACCAGCAACACCGCCACGGCCCAGGCGGTGGCCGAGTGACCTGAAGGCATCGACCCCTTTTTGAGGACCTTGCCAATGACCTGGAAGACAGGGTGATCGGGACCGAAATAGGTGGCGGGTCGGTCAACGTGAAGCACGCGCTTCATGGTGTGAACGACGATGCCGCCGATCAGCAGCGCCAGGATCAGTGCAGCCACTCGCCTGGGCTCTTCGGCGCTCAGGCTGGTCAGCAGCACGAAGCCGCAGATACCCAGCCCCGACCAGGTCAGGAAGGCCCATGGCACCGGCCAGTCGCGCAGCGAAACCTGGAGGTCAAGCAGTGTTTGCCGATCCAGCTCTCGGCCTGCCAGGGCCAAAGCGGCGCCAAGCGCCATGACCAGGCAGGCCGCGGCCCAACCGAGCCAGGGCACAGGGGTGGACGTTGCCCTTTTCGACGGATCGGGTGCCTGCAGCATGGCCGCAGATTGTAGTGGCCCCATGCGGCGGTTCGGCCTTGGCGGACATCCGCCCCCGGAATGCAATCCGTTACAAGGGTTTTCCCCCTATTTTGCGTGTTTACCCTTAACATGGCGCATCGCTTCACTTTCTCTCTAGGAGTGCACCATGGCTCAAACCCTTGCTCGTTTCCCTGGCTCCACCGCCCAGCGTCAGCAGTTGCGCCTGGAAAAGGTGGGTGTGATCGGTGGTTTTCTGGTCGGCCTGGGCCTCGCAGCTGGCGTCGTCAGCGGTTTGATGGCTGACTTGGGTGCGCCGGACGCGCTGGCCTTCGTCGCCGTCGCCTTGACCGTCGCTGCCGCCACCCGCCTGGGCTTGTCAGCTGCGGCGGCGCTGTCGCGAAAGCTCGCGGACTGAGGCGACCGCCTCCCTGCCGGTCCTGGATGGGTCGGCTCGCCAGCTCGCTGGCACCGACCGCATGGGGCCCTTCGGGGCCCTTTTTGTTTCTGTCTCCACGGTGCTGGAGGCGGCCAGTTGCAATGCGGCGTCCTGCCGCTTACAATGGAAGGCTTTTCGGCTTTTAGCCTGGCGCCTTCGTGGGCGCTTGGGTGAAGAGCCGTTTTGTGCTGGCAGCGGTTGGCCGCCGCCAGTGAAATCAACGGGAACCAACAGGAATCACATCGATGCCTACCATCAACCAGCTCGTGCGCCACGGCCGTCAGGTCGAGGTCACGAAGTCCAAGTCGCCTGCGATGCAGAATTGCCCGCAGCGTCGTGGCGTGTGCACCCGCGTGTACACCACCACCCCCAAGAAGCCTAACTCCGCTCTGCGTAAGGTCGCCAAGGTGCGCCTGACCAACGGTTTCGAGGTCATCTCCTACATCGGCGGCGAAGGCCACAACCTCCAAGAACACAGCGTCGTGCTGGTTCGCGGCGGCCGTGTGAAGGACTTGCCCGGTGTGCGTTACCACATCGTGCGTGGCTCCCTCGACCTGCAAGGCGTCAAGGACCGCAAGCAGTCGCGCTCGAAGTACGGCGCCAAGCGTCCGAAGAAGGCCTGATCGGCCCTCTGAGCAAAACAAGATTCGGTCGTCTTCACCGGCCTGTCACCCGAAGGTGGCACGCTCGAGAAGAGAAGGCCGAGGTGGCGGTTCTGCCGGAATGGTCCGGTCTGAACTGAGTAAGTGGAGTCTGTTGATCAGTCTCCAGATGCAGGCAAAAGTGATCCGCGATCCAGCCCGCATCAACTGAAGCATTGAAAGGAAACGAAATGCCTCGTCGTCGCGAAGTACCCAAGCGTGAAATCCTGCCCGATCCCAAGTTCGGATCGGTCGACCTCTCCAAGTTCATGAACGTGATCATGGAGTCCGGCAAGAAGGCTGTGGCCGAGCGCATCATCTACGGTGCCCTCGAGCAAGTCGAAAAGAAGGCCGGCAAGGATCCGCTGGAAATCTTCAACATCGCTCTGAACAACATCAAGCCCGTGGTGGAAGTCAAATCCCGCCGCGTGGGTGGTGCGAACTACCAGGTTCCCGTTGAAGTTCGCCCCGCTCGCCGCATGGCCCTGGCCATGCGCTGGCTGAAGGAATCGTCGCGCAAGCGCTCCGAGAAGTCGATGGCCCAGCGTCTGGCCAACGAACTGCTCGAGGCCTCCGAAGGCCGCGGCGGCGCGATGAAGAAGCGTGACGAAGTGCACCGCATGGCCGAAGCCAACAAGGCCTTCTCGCACTTCCGTTTCTAAACCACCACCCCTGCAGCATCCACTGCAGCGGCGCCGGGCTCCAA
>NZ_DCXA01000163.1:0-2460 GCF_002328915.1 Aquabacterium sp. UBA2148 | reverse complement strand
GCGGCGCCGGGCTCCAACAGGGCCCGGCGCCGTGACACTTGGAGTGACACCATGTCCCGCAAGACCCCGATCGAGCGCTATCGCAACATTGGCATCTCTGCCCACATCGACGCCGGCAAGACCACCACGACCGAGCGCATCCTGTTCTACACCGGTGTGAACCACAAGATCGGTGAAGTGCACGAAGGCGCCGCCACCATGGACTGGATGGAGCAGGAACAAGAGCGCGGCATCACCATCACGTCGGCCGCGACGACCTGCTTCTGGAAGGGCATGGACATGTCCTACCCCGAGCACCGCTTCAACATCATCGACACCCCGGGCCACGTGGACTTCACCATCGAGGTGGAGCGTTCCATGCGCGTGCTCGACGGCGCCTGCATGGTGTACTGCGCCGTGGGCGGCGTTCAGCCCCAGTCTGAAACCGTCTGGCGTCAGGCCAACAAGTACGGCGTGCCCCGCCTGTCGTTCGTCAACAAGATGGACCGCACCGGCGCGAACTTCTTCAAGGTCTACGACCAGCTCAAGCTGCGCCTGAAGGCCAACCCCGTGCCCGTGGTGATCCCCATCGGCGCCGAAGACAACTTCCAGGGCGTGGTCGACCTCCTGAAGATGAAGGCCATCTTCTGGGACGAGGCTTCGCAGGGCATGAAGTTCGACTACCGCGACATCCCAGCCGAGCTGCAAGCCGACGCCAAGAAGTGGCGTGAAGGCATGGTCGAGGCCGCCGCCGAAGCCAACGAAGAGCTGATGAACAAGTACCTGGAAGAGGGCGACCTCTCCGAGGAAGAGATCAAGCTCGCTCTGCGTCAGCGCACCATCGCCTGCGAAATCCAGCCGATGCTGTGCGGCACCGCGTTCAAGAACAAGGGCGTGCAGCGCATGCTTGACGCCGTCATCGACTACCTGCCCTCGCCCGTGGACATCCCCCCGGTCGAAGGCACGGACGAAGACGACCAGCCCACCAGCCGCAAGGCCGACGACAGCGAGAAGTTCTCGGCGCTGGCGTTCAAGCTGATGACCGACCCGTACGTTGGTCAGCTGACCTTCGTTCGCGTGTACTCGGGCGTGCTGAACTCCGGTGACTCCGTCTACAACCCGATCAAGGGCAAGAAAGAGCGCATCGGCCGGATCCTGCAGATGCACGCCAACGAGCGTGAAGAAATCAAGGAAATCCTGGCCGGCGACATCGCCGCCTGCGTGGGCCTGAAGGACGTGACCACCGGCGAAACGCTGTGTGACCCGGACGCGATCATCACCCTGGAAAAGATGGTCTTCCCCGAGCCCGTGATCGCACAGGCCGTGGAACCCAAGACCAAGGCCGACCAGGAAAAGATGGGCATCGCCTTGCAGCGCCTGGCCGCTGAAGACCCGTCCTTCCGCGTGCGCACCGACGAAGAATCGGGTCAGACCATCATCGCCGGCATGGGCGAGCTGCACCTGGAAATCATCGTCGACCGCATGAAGCGCGAATTCGGCGTGGAAGCCAACGTGGGCAAGCCCCAGGTTGCCTACCGCGAGACCATCCGCAAGAAGGTCACCGACGTCGAAGGCAAGTTCGTTCGCCAGTCCGGTGGTAAGGGCCAGTACGGTCACGTCGTGCTGACCGTCGAGCCGCAAGAGCCCGGCAAGGGCTTCGAGTTCGTCGACGCCATCAAGGGCGGCGTGGTGCCCCGCGAGTACATCCCCGCAGTCGAAAAGGGCGTCATCGACACCCTGCCGAACGGCGTGCTGGCTGGCTACCCCGTGGTCGACGTCAAGGTCACCCTGACCTTCGGTTCGTACCACGATGTGGACTCGAACGAAAACGCGTTCAAGATGGCCGCTTCGATGGGCTTCAAGGACGGCTGCCGCAAGGCGTCGCCCGTGATCCTCGAGCCGATGATGGCCGTGGAGGTCGAAACGCCTGAAGACTACGCCGGTACCGTGATGGGCGACCTGTCCTCGCGTCGCGGCATGGTGCAAGGCATGGACGACATGGTCGGCGGCGGCAAGATCATCAAGGCAGAGGTTCCTCTGTCCGAAATGTTCGGCTACTCGACCAGCCTGCGTTCGGCCACCCAAGGTCGTGCCACGTACTCCATGGAGTTCAAGCACTACTCGGAAGCCCCGAAGAACGTGGCCGACGCGATCATCACCGCGCGCGCGAAGTAAGGCCCACCCCCTGCGCGCTTCGCGCGCCCCCTCAAGGGGGCACAGCCATCGGGCCGGCAAAGCCGGATCCTTGGCTGTCGCTGGATCAAAACCAGTGGTGCGTGGCGGGGGGTGTTGGTGCCGAGGGCGGGTGTTAGCATCCGCCCTCTCAAAAATCAAAGCCGGTCTTCGGCGCCACGCAAGTGGTTGGCTCGCTGCCCATGGCGGCCAGTGCTGGAGACCTTAAACACGCATGGGCGACTGTTCTTTGCTCTCTAGGAGAATCAAATGGCAAAAGGTAAATTCGAGCGGACCAAGCCGCACGTG
>NZ_DCXA01000161.1:11303-14035 GCF_002328915.1 Aquabacterium sp. UBA2148 | reverse complement strand
CCGTCGGGTCAGCTGCCTGGCTCGGGCGCTCGGCAGGTGCCGGGCCTTGTGCCGGCTTTTCGGGCGACGGCGCGGTGCAGGCGGCCAGGCTCAGGCCCATCACCAGCGCCAAGCCCGCCAGGCGGCGGCGTCGCTGCGCCCAGCTCACAGCGGAGACACGAAGGCAGGAATCGTCAATGGAGCGCACGGTAGATCTCCTCGGCCAGCTCTTGCGAGATGCCGTCGACGCTGGCCAGTTCGTCGACGCTCGCTGCACCCACCCCCCGCACACCGCCGAAGCGTTGCAGCAAGCGGGCGCGCTTCTTGGGGCCGACGCCGGGGATCTCCTCCAGGCTGCTGCCGCCGGTGCGCACACTGGCGCGCTTGGCCCGCATGCCGGTGATGGCGAAGCGGTGGGCTTCGTCACGGATCTGGGCAACCAGCATCAGCGCGGCCGATGTGGGTGCCAATTGCAATTTCGGCCGTCCGTCGGCAAACACAAGCTCTTCGAGGCCAACCTTGCGGCCTTCGCCCTTTTCGACGCCCACGATGATCGACAACGGCAGGCCGAGTTGCTCGAAAACCTCGCGCGCCATCGACACCTGCCCCTTGCCACCGTCGATCAGGACGATGTCGGGCACGCGGGCGGAGCGCGAAGGGGCCGCTTTGGCGCGGTTCGGAGAGACGGCGCTGTAGCGACGCTCCAGGGCCTGCTTCATGGCAGCGTAGTCGTCCCCGGGGGTGATGCCGTCGATGTTGTAGCGGCGGTACTGTGAGGACTGCATCTTGTGGCCCTCGTAGACCACGCAGGACGCCTGGGTGGCTTCGCCCGCTGTGTGGCTGATGTCGAAGCACTCGATGCGCAGGCCTGCCAGCGGGTCGTTGGCTCGCGCGGGCGTTGCTTGGGCGCGGGCCGTTTCGGCTGCATCGCCGGCCTCTGCCGCAGCGCCCTCGCCTGCGACCTCAGCCTGCGTCGCCACCCCGCCCTCGCCTTCGTCCAGCCCTGCCTCGCGCGCGTCCAGGTCCAAACCGGCGTCAAGGTCCAGGTTGAGCGCTTCGACCAAGGCACGCGTGCGGGCCTGCTGGGAGCCCTCCTCGCTCAGCAGGCGAGCCAGGGACAGCTCCGCGCCCTTGACGGCCATCTCCAGCCAGATGCGGCGCTGCTCGCGCGGCTGGTGCACCACGGCCACCTTGCGCCCGGCCTGCTCGCTCAAGGCGTCAACCAACTCCGGGTCCACCGGGTGGCTGAGGATGAGCAGCGAAGGCAAAGCGCCGCCCAGGTAATGCTGCGCCAGGAAGGCCTCGAGCACCGCCACCTCGGTGGCCTGCTGCCAGGCCTGGGCGTCCAGGGGCTGCTCGCCCGATTCGAGCTCGGCCAGGCTGGCGTGGTCTTGCACGTGCACCGGGAAATGCGCCCGATCGCCCAGGTGACGCCCGCCACGCACCATGGCCAGGTTCACGCACGCGCGGCCACCTTGCACCCTCACGGCCAGCACGTCCACGTCCTTGTCGCTGACGGTTTCGACCGACTGTTGGTGCAGCACCTTGGCAAGCGAGCCGATCTGGTTGCGGATCTCGGCAGCCTGTTCGTACTCAAGCCTCTCAGCGTGATCCATCATGCGCACCTGCAGGTCGGCCATCACGCCCTCGGCTTCGCCCAACAGGAAGCGCTCAGCCTGTCCCACGGACGCGCGGTATTCGTCGTCCGAGACCAGGCCCACGCACGGGCCGCTGCAACGCTTGATCTGGTAGAGCAAACAGGGGCGCGAGCGGTTGTTGTAGACCGTGTCGTCACAGGTGCGGATGAGGAAGACCTTCTGCAAGAGCTGGATGGTTTCCTTGACCGCCCAGGCGTTCGGGAAGGGGCCGTAGTAACGGTGCCGCCGATCGACCGCGCCCCGGTAGTACGACATGCGTGGGAAGGCGTGCGAGGCGATCTTCAGGTAGGGGTAGCTCTTGTCGTCGCGAAACAGGATGTTGAACCGCGGCTTGAGCGTCTTGATGAGGTTGTTTTCGAGCAGCAGGGCTTCGGCCTCGCTGCGCACGACCGTGGTTTCCATGCGCACGATGCGCGAAACCATGTGCCCGATGCGCGAGCCACCGTGGTTCTTGTGGAAGTAGCTGGAGACACGCTTTTTGAGGTCGCGGGCCTTGCCCACGTACAGCACTTCGCCTCGTGCGTCGAAATAGCGGTAGACCCCGGGCAGCGAGGGCAGGCTGGCGACCTCGGCGAGCAGGCGCTCCCAGGTTTCTTCTTTGCTCGGCTCGGCAGGCGGCTGTTCACCCGCCTGGGCAACAGCGGCTCGGCGGGGCTGCGGCTGGCCATCATCGGTCTGGTCGTTCTCGACATCCATGGTCATGGCCCGGATTGTCAGCCAAGGAACGCCGCCCGGCCGCTGGCGATAATCCCGCCCATGCTTTGGGACGTGTTCTGTCGCGTGATCGACAACTTCGGTGACATCGGCGTGTGCTGGCGGCTGTCTGCCGACCTGGCGGCGCGTGGCCAGCGGGTGCGCCTTTGGGTGGACGATGCTGCCGCGCTGGGCTGGATGGCGCCAGAGGTGGCCTGGTCACTGGACGAATCAGGACGCGAGGTGGGCACAGGGCACCCGGGCGTCACCGTGCACCGCTGGGCCCACGCCGAGTGCGCAGAGCTCGTGCCCGAGCCGGGCGACATCGTGGTCGAGGCTTTCGGGTGCGATCCCCCTGAGCCGTTCCTGGCACGCATGAACCGCCCCGCGCCGCCGGCCTGG
>NZ_DCXA01000161.1:2406-11163 GCF_002328915.1 Aquabacterium sp. UBA2148 | reverse complement strand
CCCGTTTTCAGCGGCCCGGCAGCGGGTTTGCGCAAGCACTTCTTCTACCCCGGCTTCACGCCACGCACCGGCGGCCTGCTGCGAGAAGTCGACCTGGCCGACCGCCAGCGCGCCTTCACCGAAGAGGCCCGACTGACGTGGTTGCGAAACCTGGGCGTGCCCGCGACCAGCGAGTGTCGCCTGGTGTCGGTGTTCTGCTACGCGACGGCACCGCTGGGCGAGTGGCTGAGCGCGATGGCCGAAGAGGCCCTGTCACACGCGACCGCAACCCGCGTTTTGCTGACGCCTGGCCACGCAACGCGGCTGGCCCAGGCATGGCTGGCCACCGCGAGCAACGCGCATCAAAAGGCCTTGATCCTTCACGAACTGCCCGCCTTGCCCCAACCCGAGTTCGACAAGCTGCTTTGGGCCTGCCACCTCAACATCGTCAGGGGCGAGGACTCTGCGGTGAGGGCCCTGTGGGCCGGAAAGCCCCACATCTGGCACATCTACCCTCAGGACGACGGGGTGCACGCGGACAAGCTCGCGGCCTTCCTCGACCACTGGCTCCGGGACACTGGAGGGCCACTTTCTTCGGCCTTGCGCGCCGCCTGGCAGCATTTCAACCGGCTGCCCACAGGGCCATCTGAAAGCGATGAGGCCGCGACCGGTTCAGCGCTTTTGTGTGGCGAGTCAAGCCCTCCCCCACCCCTGCCCGACTGGCGCCAAGCAGACAGCGACTGGGCCCGAGTCAGCCGAGCGGCGCGCCAGCGCGCCTGGGCCCAAACCGACCTCGTGACGCAATTGCAGGCCTTCGCTGCCCCATTCGTCACCAGCTCAGGGTAAAATCCGGGGTTTTGCCGCCTGCACGAGGGTGGCGCTCCGAGTCAACCGAATCGACAGTTGAGAACCGACCTGATCGGGCATCCACCATGAAACTCGCACAAGAAATCCGCGCCGGCAACGTGATCATGCAGGGCAAGGACCCGATGGTCGTCCTCAAGACCGAATACAGCCGCGGCGGCCGTGGCGCTGCCACCGTCCGCATGAAGATGAAGAACCTGCTCAACGGCGCCGGCGCCGAAGTGGTCTTCAAGGCCGACGACAAGATGGACCAGATCATCCTCGAGAAGAAGGAGTGCACCTACTCCTACTTCGCCGACCCGATGTACGCCTTCATGGACGCCGAGTACAACCAGTTCGAAGTCGAAGCCGAGAACATGGGCGACGCCATCAGCTACCTGCAAGACGCCATGCCCGTTGAAGTGGTGTTCTACGACGGCCGCGCCATCTCCGTTGAACTGCCGACCTCCGTCGTGCGTGAAATCGAGACCGAGCCTGCCGTCAAGGGCGACACCTCCGGCAAGGTCCTCAAGCCCGCCCGCATCGTCGGCACCGGCTTCGAGATCTCGGTGCCCCTGTTCGTTGAATCGGGTGACAAGATCGAAATCGACACCCGCACCCACGAGTACAAGAAGCGCGTCTGATCCGTCAGCAGGCTTGGCCCACTGCGGGCACCAAAGAGGGACACCCAAGGGTGTCCTTTTTTGTGTCACGCTGAGCGCTTGCGGCCCTGAGAGCCTGCCCCACCGTTCGCCATGTCTCGCCCCGCCCGCATCCCCCTGCCCACCCGTGATGGCGTGAGCGCCAGCACGGTGGCCACGCCGAGTGGGCCCTGGACGAGCGTGCTCGACTTCCTGGCCGATCGCATCCCGGCGGTCACGCGTGAGGATTGGGCACAACGCATGGCACGTGGTGAGGTGCTCGACGCACAAGGCCAGCCCTTGCCACCCGACGCCCCGTTCAAGCCCCAGACACGCCTGCACTATTGGCGCAGCCTGCCCTTCGAGCACCGGGTTCCGTTCGAAGAATCCATCGTCTTTCAGGACGAATGGCTGGTGGTGGCCGACAAGCCACATTTCCTGCCCGTGACACCCAAGGGGCGCTACATCCAGGAGACGCTGCTCGTGCGCCTGAAGCGCCGCACCGGCATCGACACCCTGGTGCCCATGCACCGCATCGACCGCGAAACAGCGGGGCTGGTGGTCTTCACCATCCAGCCGCACACGCGCCACGCCTACCAAAGCCTGCTTCGAGACCACCAGATCGAGAAGGTCTACGAAGCCATCGCCCCTTGGCGACCGGACCTCGACTGGCCTGTGCGCCGCCTCAGTCGCCTGCAAGAAAGCGAAGCCCACTTCATGGCCATGCAAGAGGTGCCTGGCGAGCCCAATGCGGACACCTTGATCGAGCCCCTCGATTTGCTCGGCCATGGCGACGACAGCCCGCGCTGGGCACGCTACCGGCTCACGCCACGCACAGGCCAGAAGCACCAGCTGCGCGCGCACCTGTGTGCCCTGGGCATGCCGATCGCCAACGACCAGATCTACCCCACGCTGCAACCCGCATTGGCGGCAGATCAGGCGCCAGATTTTTCGCAGCCCCTGCAGTTGCTGGCGCGCTCACTTCGCTTCATGGATCCGATCACAGGCCAGCTACGCGAGTTTCACAGCCAGCGCAGCCTGAACCTGGATGCGATCACGCCAGGCGCGACTCAGGTCCCGCCGCAGACAAAGCCTGCTCGACCGCGTCACGGCGACGCTTGAACGCGAGCACCACGACACCGATCGACGCCAGGCCTGCCACGCCGAGGGCCACCCAGGCCGCCGTGGGCACGCTCTGGCTGGCAGCCTGCAGGCCCGTTTGCACAGGCAGCTTCACGCTGATCACGCCAATGGGCTGACCGACCTTGTAGCCGAACCCACCGCCGCCGTTGAACTGCTGGTTGGTGCGCAGGAAGTCCGGTGCGCTCTCAGGTGTGTCGTGACAACGAAGGCAGCTCTTCTGTGCGATCACGGCGCGCGCGTACAGCAGCTGGCCGCCCTGCACCTTCCAGTATTCGTTGGGCGAGGCCTTCAGCCCCATGTGACTGCCACCGAGCGGCCCCGACTTGGAAAAGGCCTCGGCACCATGCTCATTGAAAGCCTTTTGCAGTGCGTCGAGCGCCTCAACCTCAAACGGATTGGGCGCGTTGTTGCGGTTGAGCACGGTGCGCGCGGTCATGCGGTACTGCGCCTGGCTGTTGGTGGCCATCAGCACGTCGGCCACCTCGCGCTGAATGAGCGCCGGGTTCTTCCAGTAGTAGGTCTCGATGCGCGCCATGGCCTCGCGTTCGCCCTGGCGCTGTTCGGCCTTGGCGCCATTGAGCAGCGCGGCATCGCCATCGCCGCCGGCGTACACGTTGCGCGTCAGGAAGCTGCCGGGCAACGCCGCCCCAGCGCCCTGGGTGCGCGCATGCACGCCGCCGTACTGAGACGCCCAGCGACCGACTGTTTCGGCCATGTCGGCGACGATGCGCCCCTCGCTGACCGCGCGTCCCTGAACGAGGCTGTCGGCCGTCCACCAGGCCGCAGCCCCCAGCGCAGACACCAGCACACCGACGAGCCCCACCAGGGCCAGGCCAGACGAAAAACCAGAAGATTGACGAGACATCGGATTCCTTGGATGGGGTGATCAGTTGGACGATCAGGCCTGGCGTCGCGCCATGGCTTCGCCCATGCGGATGGCACGTTCGGTCTGCCAATCAGGCATGAAGGACAAAGGCCCCTTGGGAAACAGCATCACGACGGTCGAGCCCAGCAGGAAGCGGCCCATCTCGTCACCTTGCTTGAACTCGATGACCTGGTCGTGATACGTCCACTCACGCACATGGCCAGGGCGCGGCGGATTCACCACACCGTGCCAGGTCGTGGCCATGCTGCCGACGACGGTGGCGCCCACCAGCGTGAGCACCATGGGGCCATGCGGCGTCTCGAACACGCAGACCACGCGCTCGTTGCGCGCGAACAGGCCGGGCACGCCTCGGGCCGTCGCAGGGTTCACCGAGAACAGCTCGCCGGGCACGTGGATCATGCGCGTGAGGCGCCCGTCACACGGCATGTGGATGCGGTGGTAGTCCTTGGGGCTGAGGTAGAGCGTGGCGAAGTGGCCGTCCTCGAACTGGGCCGCCAGGGCGCGGTCGCCCCCCACCAGCGCGGTGGTCGAGTAGCTGTGGCCCTTGGCCTGAAAGACCTGGTCGCGGTCGATGGCGCCGAGCTGGCTGATGGCGCCGTCCACAGGCGACACCCAGTCGGCCTTCGCCAAGGGGCGCGCACCGGCCTTGAGGGGCCGGGTGAAGAACTCGTTGAAGCTCGGGTAAGCAGCAGGATCGGGTTGCGCGGCCTCGGCCATGTTGACGCCGTAGCGTCCGATGAACCAGCGGATGAAGGCGGTGGTCAAGGCGCCTCCGCGGAGCGAGGCACCAAAGCCCGCCAACGAGGTCAGCGCCTTCTTGGGCAGCACATGCTGCATGAGCACGAAGAGACGTTCAGACACAAATTCTTTCAGCAATGCACAGATAACATTCGAATTGTAGGACCCACCCTCGGCGTTGCATCAGGCGAAAATCCGACGCACACCCCCTCAGTTCCGGTCCCACCCCCTCAAGCTCGGAGTCCCCATGCGCATCGCATCGCTCCAGCGCCGCCTGCTTGGCAGCCTGGCCCTCGCCTTCGCTTTCATCAGCCCCTGTGCGCAAGCCACTGAAAAATTCGTCTTCCTGACCGACTGGTTCGCGCAGGCCGAGCACGGCGGCTTCTACCAGGCCCAGGCGCTGGGGCTGTACAAGCAGGCGGGGCTCGACGTCACCATCCGCATGGGCGGCCCACAGGTCAACCTGGTGCAATTGCTGGCGGCTGGTCAGGCCGACTGCATCATGGGCTTCAACGTGCAGACCATGAAGGCCTGGGAGCAAGGCGTGCAGGCCGTCACCGTCGCGGCCTTTGCCCAGAAGGACCCGCTGGTGCTGATTGCCCACCCCGACGTGCAGCGCGTCGAAGACCTCAAAGACCGCACGCTGCTGATCGGCCAGGTTGGCCAGGTCACCTATTGGCCCTGGCTGAAGGCGCGCCACGGCTTCACCGATGCGCAGGTGCGCCCCTACACCTTCAACATCCAACCCTTCCTGGCCGACAAGCGCATCGCCCAACAGGGCTACCTGACCTCCGAGCCTTACAGCATCGAAAAAGCGTCAGGCATCAAGCCCAAGGTCTTCCTGATGGCCGACCAGGGCTGGCCACCTTACGCCGGCTCCGTCGTGTGCCTGCAGCGCACCATCGAGCAGCGACCGCAAGCGGTCACGGCCTTCCTCAAGGCCTCGGCCGAAGGCTGGAAGCGCTACCTGCAGGGCGACCCCAAATCTGCCAACGCCCTCATCAAGCGCGACAACCCCAACATGACCGACGACGTCATCGCGCAGTCCATCGCGCTGCTCAAATCGCACGGCATCGTGCTGGGTGGCGACGCGGCCACGCAAGGCATCGGCACCATCACCGACGAGCGCATGAAGCGCACTTTCGACATGCTGGTGCAGCACAAGCTGATCGACCCAACCAAGGTGGACGTGCGCAAGACCTACACCACCCGCCTGATCCGCCAGGTGCAGGTCAAGCCTTGAGCGCCCCGTTCGCGGTCGAGTTGCAGCAGGTCGGCTTGCGCCACGCTGGTGGCCTGCGGGCGCTCGACCAGGTGAGCCTGCAAATCGCCCAGGGCGAGTTCCTGTGCCTGGTCGGCCCATCAGGCTGTGGCAAAAGCTCGCTGCTCAAGCTCATCTCAGGGCTGTGGCAGCCCAGCTCGGGTCAGGTCCGCGTGGCAGGGCAAGACCCCCGACAGGCAGGGGCTCGCCAACAGCTGTCCTTCGTCTTCCAGGACCCGACCTTGATGCCCTGGGCCAGCGTCGCAGACAACGTGGGACTGCCGCTCAAGCTCGCTGGGGTGCCTGCCCACGAACGCTCAGACCGGGTCGCCGCGGCCTTGCACCTGGTGGGCTTGGAGGCTTTTGCGCAGGCCCTGCCACACGAGTTGTCAGGCGGCATGCAGATGCGGGTGTCCATCGCGCGAGGGTTGATCACAAGGCCAGCGATCCTGTTGCTCGACGAGCCATTCGGGGCCCTCGACGAAATCACCCGCCACAAGCTGGACGACGAGTTGCTGTCGATCTGGGCGCAAGGCGGGCTCACCGTGGTCTTCGTGACCCACAGCCTGGCCGAAGCGGCCTACCTGGGTACGCGGGCCTGCGTCATGGGCGCCCGCCCTGGTCGCATCGTGTTCGATGACAGCGCACAACAGCCCTGGCCCCGGCCGGAGCACCATCGCACCAGCGCCGAATTCAACCAGCGTCTGCGTGCCCTGCAAAGCGCTCTGGCCGAAGTCAGCGTGGCGGATCCGGTGGCTGCGGTGAACGCCGCGTCGCCCCGGCAAGGCGAGCTGCAAAATGGTCGGTGACACCATGAGCCAGACGCCTTCGGGCACGCATCCAAGCGCTGCGGCCAAGCCGCAACTCGCATCGTGCCTGATGAAGGCCATGCCTTGGCTCGTGGCGGCCCTGCTCGTTCTGATCTGGCAGGTTTGGGTCACGCTCGCCGAGGTGCCCGCCTACCTGGTGCCCGCCCCCAGTGAAATCGCTCGCAAGCTCCTGGCTGACTGGCACTTGCTGGCGCCCGCCTGGTGGACCACGTTGAAGGTGACCGCGCTGGCCCTGCTGTGCGCGATCGTCCTGGGCTCGCTCACCGCCTTTGTGTTCGTGCAAAGCCGCTGGATCGAAGCAGCCTTCTTTCCGTATGCGGTGCTGCTGCAGGTCACGCCCATCGTGGCCATCGCGCCGCTGATCATCATCTGGGTTCAGGACGCGACCTGGTCGCTGGTGATCTGCGCGACGCTGGTGGCGCTGTTCCCCGTCATCGCCAACACCACGCAAGGGCTGCGCAGCGTGTCGCCAGGCCTGCTGGCTTACTTCGAGCTGCGCGGTGCTTCTCGGGGGCAAACGCTGTGGCAGTTGCGCGTGCCTTCTGCCCTGCCCCATGTGTTCACGGGCTGGCGCATCGCCGGTGGGCTGGCGCTGATCGGCGCGGTGGTGGCGGAGTTCGTGGCCGGCACGGGAGGCACGGCCTCAGGCCTGGCGTACCAGATCCTGCAATCGGGCTATCAGCTCGACATCCCGCGCATGTTCGCGGCGCTGGTGCTGATCTCGGTCACCGGCATCGCGATGTTTGCCCTGATCACGGCGCTGGGCCGGCGTGTGCTGGGGCGCTGGCACGAGAGCGAAAAACCGGGCCATCCTCGCTGAGCCGCTGGTTGAAAACACACCGGGCCTCGCTGGGGACCTTTGGCCCAGGCACCGCGCGCTTCAATCCTTCCAAAGCTGCTGCCAGCCAGCCTGACCCAGGCGCTCGAGCGTGCGGATGTTCTCCTCATAGATCGAGTCCGCCTCGGGAAAGGCTTCCACCGCCCGGTCCAGGCTGGCCTCGCGGATGAGGTGCAGCGTCGGGTGAGGCGATCGGTTGCTCAGGTTGCCCAGGTCATCGGCATCGGTGCCAGCGAACTGGTAGTGCGGGTGAAAGCTCGCGATCTGCAGCTCGCCCTCCAGGCCCATGTCGGCCAACACCGCATCGGCCACATCCAGGAAGTCGTTGTAATCGAGGAAGTCCTGCAGAACGCCAGGGTGCATCAGCAAGGTCGTGTCGACCTCCTCAGGGTCGGCATCGCGCAGGAAGGCCAGCTCATCGGCCAGGTCCTGGGCCAGGGCCTCTGATGTCTGGGCGTCCGACACGCGCCAGCGGATCTGCCCCTTGACGTGCACGCCCTTGGCGAACGGACACAGGTTCAAGCCGATGACGGCTTTCTCCAGCCAGCGGCGGGTATCGTGGATGATGGCGTCATGGTCGATCTGCATGCCCGCATTGTCGCCGAGCCGCCCGATGGGCTGGGCGAGCCCTCGACCAGAACGCGCCATCTGCCTTCGCCCGCCATGACCCAGCTCCAACTGACCGACACCGCATCCGCCGTCACCTCGCTGCGAGAGCTCGCATCGCGTTTTCCGCACGCCGGTCGCATCGAGGCCATCCACCTGCGCCCTGCGCGACTGGCGCCCGTTCGCACGGTGAACGCGGCCGAGTTGCTTGCCGACCGCGGCCTGGTGGGTGACCGCAGCGCGGCCCGCGCACCCAGTCGCCCAGGCGGCGGCAAACGCCAGGTCACGCTGATCCAGGCAGAACACCTGCCTGTGATCGCAGCGCTGAGCGGGCTCGCGCAGGTCGATGCAGCGGACCTGCGCCGCAACCTCGTCATCTCGGGCCTGAACCTCGTGGCCGCGCGCAGCCTGTTCAAGGACCAGCGCCTGGTCCTGCGCCTGGGCGACGACGCCGTGCTCGAGCTCACCGGCCCCTGCGACCCGTGCTCACGCATGGAAGCCCTCCTGGGCCCGGGTGGCCACAACGCCATGCGCGGCCACGGCGGCATGACGGCACGGGTGTTGCAAGGTGGGGCCATCCGCGTGGGCGATGCCGTGCGTTGCACGCCATGGCCCGCCTGAGCCCCAGATAAACTGCGCCCGCGCCCGCGCTGGAGCGAGCGCCCAACCCCACACCCCATGAGCTGGCACGGCCAACTGTCCCTGAACTACCGCCTCGACGGCGAACGCACCACCGCCCTCGACCGGCACCATGGCCCGCTGCGCGTGCTGCAACGCCTCTACCCGGAGTCCGAGCGCGTCTGCCACCACGTGCTCGTGCACCCACCCGGCGGCATCGTCGGCGGTGACGTGCTCGACATCGACCTGCGCATGCAGCCCGGCAGCCACGCCCTGATCACCACGCCCGGTGCCACGCGCTTTTACAAGAGCGCGCAAGCCGAAGCGCGTCAGAGCCTCGTGGCCAAGCTTGAGCCGGGCGCCCGCCTGGAGTC
>NZ_DCXA01000161.1:0-2329 GCF_002328915.1 Aquabacterium sp. UBA2148 | reverse complement strand
CCCGCCTGGAGTGGCTGCCATTGGAGGCCATCGCCTACCGGGGCTGCCAGGCCGTCAACGCCATGCGCTTCGAGCTGGCCGAAGGCGCCGAGATGATCGGCTGGGACGTGCTGGCCCTGGGCCTGCCCGCCGCTGGTGAATCGTTCTCGGACCCGGCCTTCGCCCACGGCCGCTACACGCAGGAAATCGAGCTGCCCGGCGTGTGGCTGGAGCGCGGCACCGTGCGAGCCATCGACACACACCTGCTCGACAGCCCCTTGGGCTGGGCGGGCAAGCGCGTCATGGCCACAGTGTGGTTCGCTGCAGACCAGCCCCTGACACGCGCGCGCCGCGAAGCGCTGCTCGATGCCGCCCGCACCCAAGCCGATGGCAGTGCGCTGTCCCTGAGCGCCGGCAGCACCAGCCCCCACGAGCACGTCGTGCTGATGCGCGTGCTGGCCGATCGGGTCGAGCCGGCCATGGCCCTGCTGACCCAGGTGTGGGCCAGTTGGCGCCAAACCGCCTGGGGCATCGAACCATGTCCACCCCGGGTCTGGCGCACATGAGCTGCAAGCACGAGCCCACTGGGCGGCATGACCGCCCCATCAGGGCAACCCGCCACACTCCCACAGCCCGCCCGCCAGGTCCATTTCGATTCTAGGGAGGCGACCGGCCCCAGGCGCAAAGCGAACTATCATCGCGCGAGAACACACACATCGCGCGACCGGGCGGCCAGGGAGGCCGGTGCCTCAGG
This sequence comes from Aquabacterium sp. UBA2148, assembly GCF_002328915.1. Taxonomy (NCBI): domain Bacteria; kingdom Pseudomonadati; phylum Pseudomonadota; class Betaproteobacteria; order Burkholderiales; family Sphaerotilaceae; genus Aquabacterium; species Aquabacterium sp. UBA2148. Next base: position 1,596 of record NZ_DCXA01000161.1, on the reverse strand, counting down.
GCAGACACCCCGCTCGACGCAAAAAATGCCAAAACCAGGAGTCCGCCATGAAGGTCTTGCTCATCGACGACCACCCCCTGATCCTGTCCGCGCTGCGCACGGTGATCCAGGGCCTGGGTGACCACGTCCACGTTGCCACCGCTGACAGCGCCCGCGCCGCCCGCGACACCCTGCGCCAGGACCCGAGCCACGACCTCGTGCTGCTGGACCTGCAACTCGGCGATGCCGATGGCTTTGACCTGCTCGCCGACTTGCGCTCGCTCTACCCTGCTTTGCCCGTCGTGGTGGTTTCGGCCTCCGACCGCACCAGCGACGTCATCCGCGCCATCGACATGGGCGCCATGGGCTTCGTGCCCAAGCGGGCCAGCAACGACACCTTGCTCGAGGCACTGGAGCAGGTCATCTCCGGTGGCGTCTATGTGCCACCCATGAGCATGGGCGCCGACTTCCAGCCCACGCTCAACCACGCCTCTCCCTTGCGGCAGGTTCAGCAGGCGGCGCAAACCTCCGACTACCAACAGACCGCGCCCAGCCTGCGCCAGCTGGGACTGACCGCCCGCCAGACCGACGTGCTCAACCTGCTGCTCAAGGGGCAGCCGAACAAGCTGATCGCCCGTGAACTGGGCCTGTCGGTCGAGACCGTCAAAGACCACGTCGCGGCGGTGCTGCGCACGCTGGGCGTGAGCTCGCGCACCCAGGCCGTCATCGCGGTCAGCCAGATCCTGCAAAAGCAGGCGGGCGCTCCGGCCTGGTCGGCCCACTGAACCCCAAAAGAAAGTTGAACACCATGGCTGTCGCCGCCCTGCCGTCTGGCGAATCGACCGCACCGATCTCCGAGTCAGGCCTGCCGCCCCCGACCGACGAGGCCATCCGCCAGGACTCGGTCAGGCTGGTTTACCGCCAGACCAGCGCGGGCCTGATCGGTCACTTCCTTGGCTGGGTGGTCTGCACCCTGGTGTATTGGGAACACGTTCCCCATCACATCCTGTGGGGCTGGAGCCTGGCCTTCGGTGTGCTCTGGACGGGCCGCTTCGCCAACCTGCTCAGCTACGAGCGTGCCGCCCTGCAAGGCCGGGTCGAGCCCGCGCGCTGGCTGCGCATGTGGAACACGGGGGCCATCATCGGCGCTGCGCTGTGGAGCGTGGCCGGGCTGCTGTTCTACGCACACGGAGGCGCCTTCGAGCGCGCCTTCCTGATGCTGACGATCTACTCGTTCGCCATCGGGGCCGTGCCCTACATGGCCTCGCAGACGCCTCTGTTCCTGACGTGCATGGGCCTGTACTTCGTGCCCATGATCCTGCGCACCGCGCTCAATGGCGGCGAGCACGACCTCAAGATGGCCGGCATCTGGTGCCTGCTGTGCCTGTGCACGCTGGCGCTGGGGCGGGCCTTTCGCAACATGTTTGGCGAAATGGTCAGCCTGCGTTCGCACGCGCAAAACCTGGCCAAAAAGCTCCATGGCGAGATGAAGGCCGCAGAAGCCGCACAGCGCGACGCCGAGACCGCCAACCGCGCCAAAACACAATTCTTTGCGGCCGCCAGCCACGACCTGCGCCAGCCCCTGCACGCGCTGGGCCTGTTCGCCGAAGCCCTGCG
>NZ_DCXA01000158.1:30051-31207 GCF_002328915.1 Aquabacterium sp. UBA2148 | reverse complement strand
CCCGCCAAGCTGCCGCCATGGGATGGCAAGTTCAAATGGCTGGAGGAGCACAAGGCCAACGTGCCCCCACCTTTGCCCTCTGAGAAGCGCATCGAAGAGATGGCGCGCGCCAAGGGGCTCGACCCCAAGACCGGGCGGCCGGTATCTAGCGGTATGTGACGCGGTTCCAGCACAAGTGCGTGGTGCTTCGATGATCTTGATCGACTCGCGAGTGGTCTCTGTGGAAGAAAGCCCTTTGCATGTGGCTGCCGTGTTGCCGTTGAGAATCCTTCATGCTGTTGGAACTCGAGGCATGAACATCGGTGCCATCAACGCGCTGGTCGTGGATCTCACCCGGAGCCTGATCGCTTTGACGCTGTTGGTGTTCGCCCATGCTTCTCCAGTCTGGGCCGCCAGCAAGGCCGTGCAGTTGTCCCCATGGGCCTTTCGCTGCTCCGCTGAGAGCGAGCACCTTCCCACCGTGTCGGCCGACGTCGAGCGGGTTTTTCAGCGGGGTCTTCACCTGTTGAACCAGCGATCGAACACATCGCTGCGCGAGTCGCAGATGGCCGAGTTCAACGAGGTGGCGCGCTACCTCCGCGTTGCCCATGCGCACGGGCATCCGAAGGCGGGCTGGCACCTGATGAACTGGTTGTACGTGTTGGTGGACCAGTCATACGACGGGGTTGCCACGCCCTTGCGGATGAATCGGCAGGAAGAGGTCGATCGTGTCATCGCACACATGATCGACAGGCGCCTGCCCGACGGCTACCTGCGCCGTGGCGGTTTTGCGGAACAGGGGTGGGACCTTCAGCAGGCCCTGGACGACTATCGCATGGCCGCTGACCTGGGCAGCCCGGTGGCCCAGCACAAGCTGGCTGAATGGCTGCTGGGTGACTCCACCATGGCGAAGGTGGTCGATGTGGCCAGGCCGGGAACCAGGGACTTGGGCATGGCTTTGCATCGCTGCGCCGCCCAGCAAGGTCACGCACCTTCGATCACCGTCGTGGCGGGTGATTTGCTCAGGGCGAAGAACTTCGCCGAGGGCTTGCCCATGCTGCAGCGTGCCGTGGCCGCCGGCAGCGCGGAGGCGGCCCACAACATGAAAGCCATCTTCGAGGGCGAGCGGCGAGGCCGTTGGCCCTTCCGAGCGCGGGCGGTCGAACCCGATCCAGCG
>NZ_DCXA01000158.1:21224-29976 GCF_002328915.1 Aquabacterium sp. UBA2148 | reverse complement strand
GCGCGGGCCGATCGGTACGAGCGCATCCGGATGTTCCTCATTGGCCACGAATCTGACAGAGGGGTGTTGCCCGATCTGGATCGCATCGTCCCGTTGCCGCCGGCGCCACTGCCGAAGTGGTCGGGACAGTTTGAGTGGGACAACACGCCACGCCCTGTGCCCGGTCGGCCTGACGAGGGTTTGATGGAGCGCTTGTGCCGCGAGAAGGGCCTGCACTTTTCAACGGGCTTGCCGCTGATCAGGCCATGACCCCTCCAGGGGCCAGCGCTCATGGGGCGGTTTTGTGGGGGCGCGCGTCCCCCGTTAGAGGGGGGCGTGCTGTGTGCGACCGTGCGCGCCAGCCCCGAGAATCACGTCCATTCCAAGGCTTTGCCCTGAGCAAAGCCCCAAAGCACCAATCAAGGAGAGCAATCCATGCATCGCACCATTTTCATGGGTGTGTTGACCGGCGCCATCGCGCTTCAGGTGGCGGGGTGTTCTCGCCAGAGCGCCGAAGACAAAGCCAAGGAAATGGCCACCGAGAAGGTGGACATGGCCAAGGGCATTGGTGACGTTCTACAGGACAAAGGCACGGCTGCGGCCGAGTCCGTGACAACCGGCATGGGCAAGGTGCTCAAAGGTGTGGAACGGGGCTTCGAGAAATCAGGGCGCTCTGTCGTCGTGGGTGAAGGGGCTCGTCAGGCTGGTTTGCAGGCGACCAAGGTGCAGTTGGTGGATGGCTCGGCAGCCGTCGAGGCCGAGCCAGCGGGTTCATCGTCAACGGGTTCGTCGAGCGCTCACGCGATCGAGGTGTACGTGCTGACGGACAAGGATGCGTCGGGTGCCTTGAAGGTGAAGGTGTTCAGTGCGCTCGATCAGGAAATCGGTCGCTCGCGCCAGGCGTTCAAGCAAGGCGCCGATGAGGGGCGCTATGTCCGCATCGCTCTGGACCCTCGGCTCGATTTGCAGGCCATCAGCCGCGTGGAGCTCGATTTCGTTTCAGACACCCCGTCTCGTTGAACAGATGATGTCGCAAGGGTCCATGCAAAGCTGGCGCATCAGCCCCGCCTGGCGCATCGAATCGCTGGGTGAGCACCTGCTGGTGCAGGCCGGCGCAGACGAGGTCTACCTCATCGACGAAGCGCCGCCGTCCCTGCACGCTCGCCTGATCGAGCTGTGCGAGGGCGGCGACGCTGCCACCTGGGCAAATGACCCACAGCTCGGCGCTGCACTGAGGCAACTCAGGCGGCTGGGTGCGCTGGTGCCCGAGGGCGCACAGCGCCCGTTCGAGGCCCATGCCCGACTGGTGTGGTTCGGTGCCGAGTGCGAGGCCCTGGCCGAAGGCTTGAGCCGCCAGGGCTGGCGGCTCGCATCTGCCTCGGACGATGCGCCCCTGACCTTGCTTGTGCGCACCTCAGCGAGCTGGGCAGAGCTGTTGCAGCAATACACCGCGTGGCATCGGCGAGGGCCTCACCTGCTGGTGGACCTTGCCCACCACCACACCTTGAGCGTGGGGCCCCTGGTGGTGCCAGGTCAGACCGCCTGCGTGTCTTGCCTGGGACAGCGTGTGCTCCAGCGATGGGGCGACCTGCAGCCGCCGCCTGAGCCCGAAATGTTGCGTCGGGCCGCCGGTGTCGCTGCCTTGTTGTCCGATGTCGTGCGACTGGGGCCCGAGCTGGTGGAGCGGGTGGCGGCGCTCGACCTGCGTCAGCTGCGCCTGAGCCGACATCACGTGCACGTGCAGCCCGGCTGCCCCGTCTGCCAGGCCTCGCGCCAAGACGAGGATGCCGAACTGGCACCGCCTTTCAACCTGCCGTGGGTCCGTTGACCTGACGGTGTGCTTCCCAGCGAATTCTCCGAATGATCAAACTGCCGACTCAGTTCGACGCCCGCGCGCGTCAGCACCTTGAAACGGCTGCCGCTGGCGGCTCAACCAGCACGTGCTGCAGCAGTTGCGTGGTCACCTTGGGCAGCGCCGTGGTTGCATCGAGCATGTACCTGGCGCACCTGCGCAAGCGGGCGCGAGGCGCTGGCGAAGACGGCGTGCCCGCTGCCGGGCCGATCGAGCCCACGAACCCGTGGGCCCATCCCGAAGGCGTGGCGCCCGCAGACGCGGCGATCTCCAGCGCCAACGCGGTCAACAGCGAGGCCAGCGGTGAGTCGAGCCCGGCCGCGACACCGAGCACCTCGCCCGCTGACGAGCCCAGCCTGCTGTCGTCGACCTGGTTCTGGGTGGTGATGGTGATTTTGTTCGCCTTGTTTGGCTCCATGCTGGGTGACATCGGCGCCATCGTGATCTCGTCGGGCTTGGCCCTGCTGTCCTTGGTCGGCTGGGTCAGGCTTCACCAACGCGCCGGGATCGGGCCTGTGCAGGCCATCGTGGTGGGCGTGGTGTCACTGGTCCTCACCTTGGGGGCGATCGTGCTCGAGGCCATGGCCTGGATGGGCGCGCTCTGAGTCATGGCGCTGGCCCTTGCATTGACGTTGCCCACGCCCGCATCGCATGCCACCCTGATGGCGGCTGCAGACGCGCGCACGGGCATCTGCCTGCCATGGCACCGGGCTCGCGCCGAGGCCTGGGAGGTGCCTGGCATGGTCCACGTGGCGGTGCCAGCCGAGCCCGTCAACGATTGGCAAGGGGTGTCTGGCGCCGTGGCCTGGCAAGACCCGGTGCAGGCCTGCGAGGCCGCTGTGGCCGAGGCCCTGGAGCGCTATGCCGCGGCGAGGGCGTCGGTGCCTGTTCGTCGCCGCGCGGACGTGCCTGAGCTTGAACTGTGGGCGGAAGACCGCTTCGCGCTGTACTCGTCCGCCCAGCGTGCGCAAGCCGGGTTTCCCTGGCCCATGCCTGTGGGTGACGACGATGGCTTCAGCCCGGTTTTTCGCCTGCATGACAACCAGCGGGTGTGGGTGCCGCAAGAGCTGGTGGGCCTGGGTGTGAGGGCAGGGCGAGCGCGCATGCCTTCCACCTCCAGCGGGTTGGCGGCCCAGAAGGACTCGGCAGGTTCGGGGCCCTGGCGAGCCCTGTTGCGCGCCACCCAAGAGGTGCTGGAGCGCGATGCGCTGGCGGTGACCTGGCTCAATGGGCTGGGGGGCCTGGAAATTGATTTGCCCGAGCGATGCGAGAGCGTGGCGTCTGACATCGGGGCGGAGGTGGTGGCGCTGGATCTGACCCAGGCCTGGAACCCTCACCCGGTGGTCGCCGTGATGGGGCGTCACCATGCGCGCGGGCAGGTGCGCCACGCGTTCGGCATCGCCTGCCGAGCCACGCTGGACGAGGCCATCGACAAGGCCTGGCTGGAATGGGCGCAAAGCCTGCGCTTTGCGGATCACCTCGTGCAACAGTCTTCGGTGCCGGCCGAGCCCGCTGCGCTGCGTCGCTTTGACGAGCACGCCGCTTACTACACCTGTCATCCCCAGGGTTGGACGCAACTGCCCTTGTTGAAACACCGCAGGCGTCGGGCGCATGACGCCATGTCCACGGGGTCGGCACACACCCGCCCCCAAAGCGAGCTGTCGCAGCTGCAAGACCTCATTCCATTTCTGCTGGAGCGCGGCATCGAGTTGGCCTATCGCGAACTCACGCCCCCTGACGTGGCCCAGGCGGGGCTCAGGGTGGTCCGTGTGTTGTCGCCGCAGTTGTCTTTGCTGCACGCAGACGAACGCGCTCCCTTCCTCGGCGGGCGAACCGGTGACTGGCGCTGGCGCTACCCGGATGCCGTGGCCCATCACCCGCTGTCCAACCCCTGGCCTCACCCCCTGGGCTGATGACGAGGCAGCCATGAACGAAATCAATCCACCCTTCATCGATGCGACAGTGGTGCCGCATTGGACGTCGAGCCTGCCCCGTGCGGACCTGGATCCGGCGGTGGCTGGGCCCGATGTGGGCGCCCCTTGCTTCAAGGCATTCTGGCGTGCCAGCGAACTCAACCCGACGCGCGCGTTGCTCATGCATCAGCGCATCGAAGAGGACGCCGCACTCGAGCACGAGCCTTGGCTCGCCTGCTTCAGCTCGGCGGCTCAGCGCTTGCCAGCTCCCGATGCCTCGGTGGTCGATGCCTGGGCACCTCGGCGCAGCGTGCGAGCGTTCTCCGATCGGGCGATCGAGCTGGCGGATTTGTCTGCCTTGTTGTGGCCCATGGCTCGGCGTCAGGATGGCGGCCGAGGGCTGGCTTCGGGTGGTGGCAAGTACCCATTGCAGGTGCACGTGATCGGGTGGCGGCTGGCCCGGGAGGGGACGGTGTTGGCGCCCTCCGTGCAGGGATACGACCCCCTGTCGCATGGCTTGACGCCGATCGGTCAGGCACCCGATTGGGCTCGGCTCAAGCCCATCCTGGGTGTCGACATGGACAGCCCTGCAGCGGTCCTGGTGGTGACCGCTCAAGCTGGCCCCCACGTGAACAAATACGGTGAGCGAGGCGGGCGATTCATGTTGCTGGAGGCCGGCTCCTGGCTCGGCGCCTGGCAGGCTCAGACCGCGCGCACGGGGATGGGGGGCGTGGTCATCGGGGCCTTTCAGGACCGCGCCTTGTTGCGTGAACTGGGCCCTCACGTCGGTGCGCAGGGGCAGGCACCGGCAGACGCGGTCAGCGAGCACGTGATCGCGGCCGTGTATGCGCTGGGGTGGCCTGCGTCGTGAGCGAGCGAGCCAGCCGTTCTCAATCGGTGACCTTGCTGATGGCCTGCGCGGCGGTGTTCGCTGCGGGCTACCAGCTGACGCTGCGCCGCGCGCTGCGCCTCGAAGACCTGCCCGGTTCGCAGGGGCCGTGGGATGCCTGGGTGCCCTTCTGGCCGGCCAGCATCGTGGTCTATTGCAGCATCAACGTGGCTTATGTGCTGGCCTTCTTCGTGGCACGCGATGGTGTCAGCCTTCGCAGGTTGGCTGCTCGCTTGTTGCTGGTGCAGTTGGCTTGCTTCGCATGTTTCGCGTGGTGGCCCATGCGCTTGCAGCGCTGGCCTGACGTGGGTGGTTCGGTGTGGGCGCCCTGGTTCCAGGCCCTGGCCACTTTCGACGGGGCGAGCAACCTCGTGCCTTCGCTGCATGTGGCCATCCTGGGTGTGCTCTGGTCTCACTGGCGATCGGTGCTGAGCGCGCGCTGGGCCCGAGCCGGTTGCGATGCCTGGGCCTTGGGCGTCGCCCTGTCTGCGCTGACCACCTGGCAGCACAACTTGATCGACGTGCTGGCCGGTGCAGGTTTGGCCTGGGTGGTGGTGCGCTGGGTCGTCAGAGGCGAAACGGCGCCATCTTGAAAGAACAATCAACATGACAAAAAACTGGGTGAAGCGTTGCGTCGCATCGAGCGCGCAAGGCTTGCTGGTGGCCTGTGCGCTGGCTGCAGCCGGATGGGCGGGAGCGAGCGAGTCGGTGTCGTCTGAGGAGGCCAGGTTCACAGACTGGCCTCAAGCCGCCCGACGCATCGGTGCCGATGGGGCATTGCTGACGGCCGATGGTTTGCGAACGCTGGTGCCCGCGGGGCGCTACGAGCACATCGTGCCGGCCGGGCGCGTTGCCGTTGTCACGCGAGATCAGGCCTGGGGGCTGATTGACGCAGACGGGCAAGCGATCACGGCCTTGCGCTACCAGCACATCGAACCATTCGGGGAGCGCGGCGCACCTCAGGGCTTCGTCGTTTCTGGCGCGCAGCAGCGACAGGGGGTGCTCGACGCCGAAGGACGGGTCGTCACAGATGCCATCTGGACACAGCTTCGCCCCGTGCGGTTGTGGCCGCAAGACCCCTCGAAAACGCGTTGGTTGTTCGAGGTCAGGCAGGGGCACCGCGAGGGCGTGCTCGATGCGGCTGGGCGAGCGGTGTTGCCGGTGCAGTTCGGCAGCGTGTCGTGGGTGGGCTCCCGCAGCCCCTGGGTGATCGTCAGCCAGGGGAGCTTGCAAGGCGTTTGCCACGCGATCAGCGGTGAGTGCCCGCTGCCCTTGTCGACCAAGCGCTACGAAGCGTTCGACGGCGTGGCTGAGGATGCCGGCCTGTTGTCTGTTCGCTGGGTGGACCGAGTCGGGCTGCTCGATGATCGCCTGCGCGAGCTGCTGGCGCCGGTGTACTCGTCCATCGATGCCCTGCACACGGGAGACGATGGCTCGGTGCAAGTGCTGGCCCAGTTCGGCCTCGACCGGCACCAGTTCGTGCTCGCGCCCGACGAGAACGGCCTCTGGCAGGTGCGCCAGGCCGATCGCACCCAGCCACTGCGGGCGCGTCGCGATGACCACCCGATGGCCTTGAGGATGGGCGCCGTGATCGACGCGCGCTACGTGCCCGTGGGGCTTGGCGACGCGGGTGAGGTTCACAGCGCTTTCGTGGACCGCAGGCTGCGCGAGTTGCGTCAGCCCAGCATCCAGCTCAGCGCCTGGACGGCCTATGTGGGCTTCGATCTGTTCGCCCGACCTGGTGACGTGGACGATGCACGTCTGCCCGCTGTGTGGACGCGTTGCCCCGACCCCTCGGGGGTGCGACTGGTGGCTTGGCACGGCGAGCTCGCAGAACAGGCCAAGGCCTGCGCTTCGCCCAAGGCGGTGGCCGTGCGCCTGAAGCCTTCGGCGTCGAGCGACGGCAGTTTGCTGTGCGAAGGCTGCGAAGCCCTGGGCCTGCCACCGCGCTGGGTTCGCCGCGATGAGCCACCCGTGGATGCCAGCTGCGCGCTTGCGCCCACCGCGTGGAGCCAGGAGCAAGCCCGTCGTGACCACGCTGCCTGGCTGGCTGCGTGGTTGCCAACCTGGCAACCGCTGCTGCTGGGCCGGCAGCCGAGCGCGGCCGACAGCGAGGGGTGGCGTCGACATCAGGCCGATCCGTCACGGGCCATGTCGACCTTGTCGGCGGTGACCCGTCGTCCAGAGGCCTTGTTGAACGACATCGGCTTTGATGTGAAGCAGGCACCCAATGTGAATTTGGGACAGGCCTTGCTCAAGTGGATCCGGCGCGCCGAGCCGGTGGGTGACGGGGGGCTCTACCCCGAGCCAGAGGTCGAGTTCGCCGGGCAGTGTGCGCAGGTCTGGTATGTGCGCTTGCCCGGGTTGGACAAGCTGATGCGAACCCGACCTGCGAAGGCCGGTCAGCCTTTCGCCATGGGCCTGCGCCTGCCCCCGGCTGGTCGGCTGGAGCGCCAGGCCTACCCCTTCTTGACCTTCTCGAGGGGGGAGGGCGGCGGCTTGCAGCTGACGGGGGTCTCGCGCGAGTTTTTGCAGGCCGTCTGGCTGCTGGAAGGAGGCCGGTGATGTCGGCAAACATGTGGCGCCCGCGCTGGCGGGCTTTCTGCGGGGCGCTGTCGAGGGCGACTTGGCTGGCGGCTGGTTGGGGCGTTTGGTGCGGTGCGGCCTGGGCAGCGCCCCACTGGACCCAGGAGTGCCCCGATCGCATCGAACATGCGAGTTGGTGTCACCACCTTCCCAGCGAAGGGCGCATGGCGTTGCGCGTGCCGATGCCCGGGAGTGCGGACGGCCTTTGGGGCTTCGTCGACATCCAGGGGCGCATGGTGATCGAGCCGGTCTACGGCAGCGTGATGGCCTTCTCGCATGGCCTGGCTGCCGCGCACAAGGATGGCAAGTGGGGCTTCATCGACCTGCAGGGGCGGTGGCGTTTCGAGCCGCGCTACGACGACGTCACGTCGTTCGACGCTCAGGGCCTGGCCTGGGCTGTCGAGCGTGGCCGACTCCAGAGGTTGAGTGCCACAGGGCAGGCTTTGCCGTGGTTGAGCGAGGCGGGGTCATTCGACCTCGATCACCGCAGCATGCAGGAAGACCGCGCCATCCGTGTGCGCGTCACCCCGCCGTCCGAGACCTGGCGGCTGGACACGGGCGAGGTCGTGCAGTGGCCCCGTGAAGTCTTGGAACTGGGGCGCCCGGTCGGCGGCACCTGGCCTGTCCGCGTGCGTTTGCCCAGCGGGCGAAACTGGTGGGGGCTCTGGTCCCTCAAGGAAGGGCGTTGGCTGGCCTCGCCCCTGGCCTTGCGCAGCGAGCTCGAGCCGCTGCTGCATGCAGGCAAGGTCGCAGTGCACCGCGCAGGCGGGTGGTTCTTCGTGGACCTGGCGGGGCAGCCGCTGTCGAGCACCCGCTACCAGGCCATCGAAATGGACCGGCCGGGTCTGTGGGTGGTTTCGCCCGCGCACTCGGAGTGGGTGTGGCTGGGGCCGGACCTCCGCGAGCTCCACCGCGCGCAGGGCCACGTGACGTCGCCACGGCAAGAACGCTGGGGCGACGCCTGGGTGTACGACCTGCACGAGGCCCTGTTGATCGCTTTGCCGGATGACCGAATCGAGGTCCTGGACACCTCTGAGCACGACGAGCACCTGCAGAATGGATGGATCTGGCTCTCGCCCAAGCGAGATGGCGGCGCCCCGGACCTCATCGGGCCGGATGGGCGCTCCGTGCTCAGTGCCGAGGAACGCGCGCGACTCAAGCAACTCCGCATCGAGTTCCTGTGGGAGCGCGATCGATCGCCTGCTGTCCCTGGCGCCATCCGCGCCCTGCTGCACCCGCAAGATGACGCCGCCGAGCCGGGCGTCGTCACCGCTGACCTGCGTGTGCTCACCCGCGCTGAGTGGGCCTTGCTCATGCCTGGTCAACTGCCTTCCGACCCCGTGGTGGTGCAGCGCACCGACGGCCGCTTTGGTGCCATCGATGGCCTGGGGCGGTGGTTGATCTCGCCTGAGTGGTTGGGCATGGAAGCCTTTCACCATGGCTTGACATGGGGCCGGCACCCGGATCACGACGGGGGGGCGAGGTCCGTGCTGATCGGCTCGGATGGGCGTCGCCTGGCCCTGCCGCCTGGTG
>NZ_DCXA01000158.1:0-21166 GCF_002328915.1 Aquabacterium sp. UBA2148 | reverse complement strand
GGCCCTGCCGCCTGGTGCCTTGACGGCTTGCGGTGGCTGGTCGGGGCCTTGGTTGCGCTGCCAGAACAGCGAGGGCGATCCCGCAGGCACCACCTTCATTGCCCCCCTCGTGGCCAAGCGCGTGAACGCACCCGAGGTGGACGAGCTGCGTGAGGCCCGTGGCGACTGGCTGTTTGCTCGCCAAGGGGAGCAGTGGGGCGTGTTGGGCCCGGATGGCGGCTGGCGCGTCCCGCCCTTGACCGATTCGCCCGAAGCCATCGAGTGGCTGGATGATCAGGTCGTGCGCGTTTCCGTTCATGCGCAGGGTCAGCTCACGCATCAACTCTGGCACGTTGCCGGCGGGCGCGCTTTGACGCCGCCTCGTCGCGGCCAAAGTTGGCGCCTGGCTGCTGACCGATACCTGATTGCTGGCGAGCAGGCCGGCATGGAGCTGCTGGACGCCTCAGGCAGGGTGGTGCTGCGCACGCCATGGTGGGGCACCGACCCGCATGCCGAAGATGGCCTGGCGTGGACGAACCCGGGTCAGCAACTTGCGCGCCTGCTGCCCGACGGCACGCTGGCACCTGCGCCGGTGCACTCGCCGAACGGCAGCGAGCCCATGACCGAGGCAGGCGACGAGGCCGCCGATGCCCGCGCCGTTCGAGGATGGAAGCTTCGATTGAGCGCTCGCTGCGGGCAGCTCATCGTGCACGGCCCGAGCGGTCAGCAGACGTGGCCCAAGCAGCCCGTTCGCTGCCGCCAACCCTGAGGACCTCAACATGACACGCCACAACGCCCGACGCCTCATGGGCGCCATCGCCTTCACGCTGGCCGCCACCTGCGCGTTGCAAGCCCAGGCTTGTTGCCGAAGGTCGGTCGACCAGGGATACGAGCAGACCTACCTGGAGCGCCTGGCCCCCTCTGTGCAAGACAAGGCCATCGCTTCGGTGGGGGAAGGGGCGCACACCTACCGATTCGTGGTGCGCGATGCCCGCCAGCCCGACAGACCCTGGCGGCGAGCCCGCTACCAGGTCAGCACACGGGAAGGCGTGAAGTGGGAGGGAGGGCCCGATGCACACCAGGGCGTCACCGATGCACAAGGACGCACTGCCCTTTACCGCTCGAAGACACCGGTTGAACCGCAGGACTGGATGGTGTTGCCCCTGCTCGGGAAGGGGCCGCAGGGCATGACCTTCAGGCTCGTTGACCAGGACGACAACGGCGTGGCCGACCACCCCTACCTGATCGACGCAGAGGGCGGCGCGATCTTCTGTGGCCGATCCTTGCCTGGAGGGCACACGGCCCGCGTCCTGGATCGCAAGCCAACCACCATGCGCCTCTACACCAGCACGGACGAAGGGGAGTGCCGCAAGCTCGCGACTGCGCTCAACCCTGTCATGGCCCAGACCGATCCGCAGCGTCAGATCAAGGGCTTGCAAGGTCTGCTTCGCCAAGGCTGGTCGCCCACGTCGCAAGAGCGCGTCCGAAGCAAGCTCATGGATGTGTTGCTGGCGCATGGGTCAGGCAGCGAGATCCGAGCCTTGGTGAGCAACTGGCTGTCCGAGCCCGGCATCAGCCGCAAGGCGCTGGCCGATCGCCTCAACTCTGCGGGGTACGGTCTGGTCGATCAGCAGCCACCGAGGCTGCCCGAGCTGGCCGAGTCCTTGCTGGCCCAAGCCCTGACGCTCGACGCCACGCCGGCCATCCTGGATTCGCACGCCTGGGCCTTGCATGCCTTGGGCCGCCACGACCAAGCGCTGTCCGAGCTGGATGCCGCCATCGAAGGATTCCACCAGCGGTGTGAGCCCGACGACGAAGGCATGTACCAGGAGACGCTGACGCACCGGGCCCAAGTGCTGGCCGCTCTGGGGCGCAGCGAAGAGGCCTTGCAGCAAGCGGGCCATGGCGCACCCGCGCCAAAGGCTTGTGCCGAAACGCGTGATCAGCGCTTCCTGTCTGGCGAGCTTGCGATGCCTGCTGCGGTCAGATGATGCCCCCCCTACCCTGACCTCATCCTCCCCCCAAGCTTTGGGAGGCATGCGCAAGCCTTGAAGACTAGATTGACCTCACCAGGTCGATCTCTTCGTGTCGACCCTCAACGACAGGAGAGTCTTCATGGCCACCAAGCTTCAACAGGGCAAACCCACTGCCCTGAACATCGCGGTCCAAGTTCGTTTTCAAGCGACGTCGAACAACGCCCCCAAGGTCGACGCGCACGCCTACGTCTTCAGCTCCGAAGCCGCTCCGCTGGGCAGTGCGCCCATCAATGAAAAGGGTGAAGCCCGCTTCAGCATCCAGGCCATCGCAGCGGCCGACAACCTGCGGGTGCTCGTGGGCCCCAAGCTCGACGACAAGCAACCTGACCTTGACGAGCTTGTTCGCCGTGGCGCCATCGAACAGCACCTGGCTTATCGCCCCGGTCAGCGCGAGCTGGTGGCCAGCCTCACCGTCTTCGAACCCAACTGGTTGTGCTGGCTGCGCTCGGCCGTGTTCGTGCAGGGCCAGTTGCTCAAAAAGGTGACCATTGGCGGCCAGCAAGTCGACTTCCCCGTGTGCAACGCCACCGTCGAGGTCTACGAGGTCGATCCGCTCTACATCATCATCCCCAAGCTGCCGGTGCTGGTGATCGATCGCCTGCGCGACATCATCGCCAACGCCCGCATTCCCAAGCCCCTCATCGATGTGCCGGTGCGCGGCGGACCGGTGCCCATCCCGCAACCCGGGCCTGACCCGCTGCCCCTCGAATTCACGGGCGCGTCGCTGCGCAAGCTCAAGGGCAGCACCACGCTGGCCGCTCAAAGCCACGCCTTGACCGCAGACAGCTCCGCCACCCTCACCAAGCTGACCGAAGCCACCGAGTTGCGCTACCTCGCTCAGGCCGGCAGCACGCTGCAGTTCCAGCAGGCGCTGATCCAGAACCCGGTGCTGATCCGACCCTTGCTGTGCTGGCTCTACCCGCGTTTCGTGACCATGCAGCGCGTGGGCACCGCCACCACCGATGCCTGCGGCCACTTCCGAACGCTGTTCTTCCAGGGCTGCCACAACCACGACACGCCGGACCTCTATTTCAAGGCCACACAGCACATCTTTGGCCCGATCAAGGCCACCATTTACGCGCCCACGCCGGTGGCTTGTCACACCTGGTGGGACTACGCCTCGGGCACCGATGTCAAGCTCTACACATCCAGTCCCTTTGCCCACACGTGCGCGCCTTGCCCGCCGGTGGTGGGGCCGTCGGGCGCATCGCGCTGGGTTGCCTTCCTGGCCATCGGTGGCCTGCCGCTCAGCCAGGTCTACGGCGCGAGCAAGCACCTGCGCGACACGCGCCCCGCGTCCGAGGTGGCCGCTCGCTTCGGGCTCACTTCGGACGGGCGGCCCTTCGGTGGCCTGCTGCGCCCGCGCCTGCTGTTCGCCAACGAGCTCGAGTCCCTGGGCGTGCGTCATTACCAAGTCTCGTGGCGGCGCGGCGGCAGTGGCAGCTTCCAGCCGCTCAAAGACGGCATCCAGCATTACTACCGACACGACGTGCCCACCCCGACCGGGCCGGTGCCCGCCTGGACGCCCTACACGCTGGGCCCCAAGCCCGTGCCCAAAGGCGATGGCACCTTCGTGCCCGACCTGACGCAAATCCCCTACCCATCGGTGGCGCCGCAAGGCCTGTGGGACACGCCGCCGAGCGCCGGTGAGGTCGTCGAGCACCTCACCAGCGCCAAGCTGCCCAGCCACCTTTTCGTGCCGGGCCTGCGCTACAACGCCAACGGCAGCATCGTCTCCGGCACGAGCGACGAGAGCGGCCGCATCCAGATCAAGGTGGACTTGTTCGATGACGAGGGTGACCCCATCGACATCAACGCACTGGGCATCAAGTTCGTCGTGCCCGATGTGCCCGACCTCACCGGCACCATCTACACCACCGATGCGCAGCCGCTGGGCCTGGTTTCGGGCAACAGCCTCATCGTCACCCTGCACGTGGACAACAACGCCTGCTACGCGCAACTGCCCGCGCCCAGCGTGGGCAGCACCTTGGCCGACGAGTGCTGCGGCGTGCTGGAAGTGGACGATGGCGACGTGGTGTCGCTGCCTTACCAGGCCTGGCACCCGCATGGTTTCGCGCGCTACAGCTTCCAGACGGTGCGGGGCACGCGCGCGGTGCTCTCGCGCACGCAGGACCCTCTGGACACCAGCCGCGCGCCCACCGTGGACAACCCGGGCACGCCCCTGGTCAACGAGGACCCCTTCGGCGGCTCCCCCGCGACGATGACGGTGCACGAGCTGATGACCACCAACCTGCCTGCAGGCTGCAACCCGAACGGCTGCGTGGTGGCGGGCTTCAGCGAGACGCTGTACGTCGATTCGAGCGCCACCGATGGTTGGGGCAGCGAGCTGGGTTACGACGCCAGCGCGGTGAGGGCTTTTGTGCTCTCGAAGGTGGCCCTGCCGTCCGAGTGAGCAGGGCTTGCCGACCGGCGAGCGAGGGGGGCGGGTCAGGCCAGGCGAAGCCTCTCCGCCACCCACTCGTGGATGTCATCGACCTCGGCCATGCACAGCGAGTGGTCCATCGGGTAGCTGTGCCAGCTCACGTCGTAACCCAGCGCCACCAACGCATCGCGCGCCGCCGCGCCGCGCGTGATGCTCACCACGTCGTCTTCGCTGCCATGCGCCATGAAGATGGGCGTGTGCTGGTTGGCGGCGTGACGCTCGGCTGCGGTGGTGTCCGCCAGCGGCAGGTAGCCCGACATGGCCACCAGGCCCGCCAGCTTGTGCGGGCAACGCAGGCCCGTCATCAGCGTCATGGCACAGCCTTGCGAAAAGCCCATCAGCACGATGCGATCCGCTGGCACGCCGCGCGCCATCTCGCGCTCGATCAGCCACATCACCTGCACGTGCGCTTCGCGCAACGAGGCCTCGTCTTCGCGCTTGGGCCCACTGACCGGCAGGATGTCGTACCAGGCCTGCATGGGGTAGCCGTTGTTCAGGCTCACGCGCCGCACGGGCGCGCTGGGCAGCACGAAGCGAACGGGGCCCACCTCTTCGAGCGTGAGCTCGCCGCAAAAGGGCACGAAGTCGCTGCCATCGGCGCCCAGGCCGTGCAGGATGATGATGCTGGCCGTGGGGTTCGGGCCGGTTTCGATGTCTTGCGTGATCAGCATGGGGGTCCCTGTTGAATGCGGTTCAGCTCAGCCACTCGATGCCCGGCAACTGCGCGCATTCGCTGCGGATGATGCCGGCGATGTCCTGCATCCAGGGCTGTCCTGATTGCGCGCGTGGCCAGATGGCGTGCAGCTCGCTCCACAGGCCCTTGGACCCGATGCGCAAGCCCTGCACGTAGTCGTGCGAGAGGTAGCTTTGCAGCCCCCATGAGGGCAGGGCGGCAATGCCCCGTCGGCTGGCGGCCAGCTGCACGATGGCCACTGTGAGTTCGGCCGTGCGGCGTTGCAGCGCGATGCCGGCGGGCTGCAGCACCTCGCGGATGAGGTCGATGCGCTGCTCGGGCACCGGGTAGGTGATGAGCGTTTCGCCCTCGAAGTCCTTCGGGCTGAGGTGGCGCTTGTGGCGCATCGGGTGGTCGTTGGCCAGCACCGCCAGGATCTCGAATCGAAACAGCGGCAGCACCTGCCAGGGCCGCACGGCCTTGGGTCGCGAGCCGATGACCAGGTCGGCGCGGCCTTCCTTGAGCAGCGTCAGCGGGTCGGCGTGAAAGCCCGCCACCAGGTCCACCTCGACGCCCGGCCAGCGCTGGCGGAACTGGTGCATCACGGGCATGAGCCAGTCGAAGCAGGTGTGGCATTCGAGCGCGATGCGCAGCTCGCCGCTGGCCTGGCCGTTCATGCGCTGAAGGTCTCGCTCGGCCGCCTGCACCTCGGCCAGCACGGTGCGCGCCAGTTGCAGCAGCCGATCGCCAGCGGGCAGGAAGGTCAGGCCGTGCCGCGTGCGCTCGAACAGGGGCAGGCCGTGGTGCTCTTCCAGGGCGCGGATCTGGTGCGACAGGGCGGACTGCGTCAGGTGCACGCGCTCGGCGGCGGTGGCCAGCTTGCCGGTGTCGGCGATGGCCACGAGCGAGCGCAGGTGTCGGATGTCCAGCATGAGCGCCAATGACGAATTGATGAAATTGCATGCATTCTATTCATGCTTGGGTGGCAGGGCGAACCCGGTGAAGACAAGTCGGGCGGCGGACGGCACAATGGCCTGACCCCCTTCATTTGTGCATTTTTCACGGAGCCGTTTCCCCATGGGCCAGATGATCGAGGTCAGCCGTCCTGATGGCGGCAAGACCCCCGCCTACCTCGCGCCAAGCCCTTGCCCGGGCTCGCCGGCCGTCGTCCTGGTCCAGGAGTGGTGGGGGCTCAATGACCACATTCGCAGCGTGGCCGAACGCCTGGCCTCCGAGGGGTACACCGTGCTCTCCCCCGACCTGTACCGGGGCCGGGCAACCACCCAGGCAGACGAGGCCAATCACCTCATGGAGAGCCTGGATTTTGCCGATGCGATCCAGCAGGACATCGCGGGCTGCGTGATCCACTTGGCTGAAGGCGGGCGCAAGGTCGGCGTCACCGGGTTCTGCATGGGTGGGGCGCTCACGGTCGCGGCTGCGGCGCTGGTGCCGGGGCTGTCGGCGGCCGTGTGCTTCTACGGCATCCCGCCCAGGCAGGTGGCCGACCCCGCGCTCATCCGCATCCCCTTCATGGGACACTTCGCCACGCTCGACACTTGGTGCACGCCTGCTGCGGCGGCCTCCTTGGAGGCCGACATGCGTGCCGCCGGGCACTCGCCCGAGGTGCACCACTACGTGGCGCAACACGCTTTTTTCAACGATTCTCGCCGCGCCGAGGTGTACGACGCCGCGTGCGCAGAGTTGGCCTGGTCCCGCACGACCGCATTTTTCGCCCGGTACCTCGGAGGCTGAGCCCTTGGGCTTGGTCGATGCAGGCGCCACCTTTGTCTCAATCTTCCCGAGAGGAGCTTGCCATGCGTCCTGTGTCGTCCGAATTCATCCGATATGACGTCGGTGCCTGTGGTCCGGGTCTCAAGGGCTTGTTGTTGGTGGCCGACCGCGGGCGCGGCCTGTGCGCCATCCTCATGGGCGACGACGAGGGCGCGCTGGTCGAAGAACTGGCCGAGCGCTTTCCCCGCGCTCAGCTGATGCAGGACGAGGCCGAGCTGTCGGCGGCGCTGGACGCGGTGCAGACCATGCTGGCCGATCCCAGCCAGGGCCTGGACTGGCCGCTCGACCCGCTGGGCACCGAGTTCCAGCTGCAGGTCTGGGACGCGCTGCGCCAGATCCCGCCTGGGCAGACCGTGAGCTACACCGAGCTGGCCACGCGCATCGGCAAACCCGATGCCGTGCGCGCCGTTGCTTCCGCCTGTGCGGCCAACCCGCTGGCGGTGGTGGTGCCCTGCCACCGCGTCATCCGCAGCGATGGCGGGCTCTCCGGTTATCGCTGGGGGGTTGAGCGCAAGCAAAGTTTGCTCGAACGCGAGGGCCGTGGGTGAGCGCTTGCGCATGACGCCGTGATACCGTCAGGGGTGTTGTGGCGGGCCTGTGCCCGCCCCCCTTTGATGGCCCGGGAGTCGGATGAAAGTCAGCCAAGGCACGGTCGGCGCACTGGTTCTGGTGCTGGCCCTCGGTGCGGGCGCTTACGCTTGGTGGCAGCGCCCCACCTCCGTTGAAACCACGCAGGCCTCCAGCCGGCCGCTGGTGCGCACGCTTCAGTTCACGGCACGCGTGGCCACGCCCGCGAGGGTCGAATTGGGCACCACCCTGACCGGGCGCGTGGCCCGGGTCCTGGTGGACGAGGGCGATGCCGTGCGCGCCGGCGCGCCCCTGATCGAGCTGGAGACCGACGAGGCCCGTGCGGCGGCGCTGCAGGCCGACGCCTCACTCAAGCAAGCCGACGCCACCTTGCGCGCTGCCGAGCGGGACCTGCCCCGCACGCAGGAGCTGGTGGCCCAGGCCTTCTACAGTCAGCAAAAGCTCGATGACGCCCGCCGCGCCACCGACGTGGCCCGCGCCCAGCGCGATGCCGCACGCGCGGCCTTGCAAGCCGCACAAGCCAAGCTGGCTCAGCACGTGGTGCGGGCGCCTGCAGGGGCTCAGGTGCTGGTGCGCAACGTGGACCCGGGTCAGATCGTGCAGGCTGGCAAGGCCTTGCTGACCGTGTCGGTGCAAGGGCCGCTGGAGCTGGTGGCGCAGGTCGATGAGCGCTTCCTGGGGCAGCTGCAGGTGGGCCAGCCGGCGCGCGTGCTGGCCGATGCCTACCCCGGCCAGCCTTTCAGCGCACAGGTGTCTCGGCTGGCCCCCTCGGTGAACGCGCAAAGTGGATCCGTGGAGGTGCGCCTGTCGGTGACAGGGCAGCGCCCCGACTTCCTGCGCGAAGACATGACCTTGTCGGTCGAGGTGCGCACCGGTGAGCGCAGCGGCGCACGTGTGCTGCCTTTGCGGGCCTTGCGCTCGTCCAGCACCGACGGCGAGGGCGCCGAAGGTGAGGTCATGGTGCTGCGCGGTGGCCGAGCGGTGCTGCAGCCGGTGCAACTGGGCTTGCGCACGCTCACCGAGGTCGAGGTGCGCAGCGGTTTGAAAGATGGCGACGAGGTGGTGCTGGACCCGGTGGGCCTGGCCCCTGACGCACGCGTGCGAGCGCGTGCCAAGCGCTGAGCCGAAGTCACCCAGACCATGCGCTGGCTCCGTCAACCGCCCCTGGCCTTCGAGTTCAGCGTGGCCATCCGATTCCTCAAGGAAGGGCGTTTTCAGTCTCTGCTGATCGTGGTGGGCGTGGCCGCGGGTGTGGCCGTGGTGGCCTACATCTCGGCCCTGGTCAGTGGTCTGCAGGCCAACACGCTCAACAAGACCCTGGGGGCGCAGGCCCACATCGTGGTCTCGCCGCTCGAAGAGAAGGTGCTGCCAGCCTGGCAAGGCAGCGCCACCGAACGCCGCTTCACCGACACCCAGGCGCGTTCGCAGCGGCTGCGCACCATCGGCAACTGGCCGGCGGTGGAGGCGGCCTTGCAGCAGCGCCAGGGCGTGGCGGCGGTCTCGCCCATGGTGTCGGGGCCTGCGCTGGCACGGCGAGGCGAGGCCACGCGTTCGGTTGCGCTCAGCGGGGTCGAACTCGATCGCTACGACCGCATCGTCGGGCTGCGCGAAAAGCTGGTGGCCGGGGCCTTTCGCATCGGTCCGGGCGAAGCCCTGATTGGCAAAACCTTGGCCGAAGACCTGGGTGTGCGCGTGGGCGATCGCATCGTTGTCACCACCGACCAGCGCACCGACACCTTGCGCCTGAGCGGCCTGGTGGACCTGGGCATCCGCGACCTGAACCGCCGCGTGGTGATCCTGCCCTTGCGCACCGCCCAGACGCTGCTCGACTTGCCGGGGGGAGTGACGCAGATCGACCTGCGCGTTGACGACGTGTGGGCTGCGCAGGACCTGGCCCGCGCCCTGGCGCGCGAGTTGCCCACCAAGGTCGAGAGCTGGCAGGAGGCCAATTCGCAGCTGGTGACGGCGCTCAACGCGCAGAACATCAGCACCACCCTGATCCGATCGGTGGTGATGGTGGTCGTGGTGCTGGGCATCGCCAGCGTGCTGGTCGTTTCGGTGGTGCAGAAGCAGCGCGAGATCGGCATCTTGCGGGCCATGGGAGCACAACGGGGGCAGGTGTTGCGGCTGTTCCTGATCCAGGGCGCGCTGGTGGGCCTGATGGGCTCGGTGCTGGGCACCGGCCTGGCCATGGGCATGATCAAGGTCTTCACCACCTTCGTGCGAGGGGCGGACGGCCTGCCGCTGTTCAGCATCACCCTGCCGCTGTCGACCGCGCTGCAGACGGTGGCGCTGGCCTTCGTGGCGGGCCTGGTGGCGGCGGTGTTGCCGGCGCGCCGGGCCGCGCGCATGGACCCGGCGCAAGCCATCCGGATGTGAGCCCGATCGCATGACATCGCCCCTCCACGCACAAGCTGCTCACACCGCCGGCGCCGAGCTGGTGCAGATCGAAGGCCTGCACAAGGTCTACAACCAGGGCGAGCCCAACGAGATCGAGGTGCTGCATGGCCTGGACCTGCGCATCCGACAAGGCGAGTTCGCCGCGTTGATCGGCCCATCGGGTTCGGGCAAGAGCACGCTGTTGAACGTGCTGGGCTTGCTCGAGCGTGGCACGTCGGGCCGGTACACCCTGGCTGGCGAGGACGTCGCTCGCCTGGACGACGAAGGCCTGACACGCCTGCGCCGCGACACCCTGGGCTTTGTCTTCCAGTTTCACCACCTGCTGCCCGCGTTCACGGCCGAAGAGAACGTGAGCATGCCGGTGCGCTCGCGCGATGGCGTGGTCTCGCGCGCTCAGCGAGAGCGGGCGCGTGAGTTGCTGGCTGCAGTGGGCCTGGCTCACGCGCTGGAGCGCAAGCCGGCGCAGCTCTCGGGTGGCATGCAGCAGCGCGTGGCCATCGCGCGGGCGCTGATGCTCGAGCCGCCCTTGGTGCTCGCCGACGAGCCCACCGGCAACCTGGACACGGCCTCGTCATCCGAGGTGTTTGCACTGATGCGGGACATCCACCGGCGCGTGGGCACCACCTTCCTGATCGTGACCCACGACCCACGCCTGGCCGCCCGCTGCGACCGCGTCATCGAGCTGGTCGACGGCCGCATCGACCGAGACGGCTCGCCCGAAGCCGGCCTTCAGCAGGGATGAATTTCATTCAAGCCTGATTGAAAACATGTCGCTTGATTCAAGCGGCCTGCTTGCCCACACTGCCTCCCATCTCAGGAACCAGGCAGTCAGAAGGCCAGCATGAATCAGCACAACCCCCACACCCCCGCCCACATCCTGGGCTTTCCGCGCATTGGCGCGCAGCGCGAACTCAAGTTCGCCCTCGAAAGTTTTTGGCGCGGTGAGCGCAGCGAGGCCGAACTGCGTCGCACGGGTGCCGAGCTGCGCCAGCGCCACTGGGCCCTGCAACGCGAGGCCGGGCTCGACGCCGTCACCGTCGGCGACTTCGCCTGGTACGACACCACCCTGACCCTGGCCGCCACGCTGGGCGCCTTGCCCGCGCGCTTCGGCTTTGATGCGCGCACGCTGAGCCTGGTTCAGCACTTCGAGCTGGCGCGTGGCAACGCCGCCCAGCCGGCCATGGAAATGACCAAGTGGTTCGACACCAACTACCACCAACTGGTGCCCGAACTCACACCCGACACCGCGTTCGCGGGCGGTGTGAACTGGCTGCTCGACGAGGTGGACGAGGCTCAAGCGCTTGGTCACCGCGTCAAGGCCGTGCTGCTCGGGCCTGTCAGCTTCCTGTGGTTGTCCAAGGGCCATGGCGAGCACGCCGGCTTCGATCGCCTGAGCCTGCTGCCGCGCGCGGTGCAGGCCTACCGCCGCGTGTTGCAGGGCTTGCGCGAGCGAGGGGTCGAATGGGTGCAGGTCGATGAGCCCGCTTTGTGCCAGGACCTGCCTGCCGACTGGCTGGCCGCCTTCCAGCCGGCCTACGACGAGCTGGCGGCGGACCTGCGCGGATCGGGCACGAAGCTGATGCTGGCCACCTACTTCGACACCGCTGCAGACCACGCGGTGCTGGCGACCCAGTTGCCTGTGCAGGGCTTCCACATCGACCTGGTGCGGGCGCCGCAGCAGCTCGATGCCTGGTCGGCCGCCTTGCCAGCCACCGCTGTCCTGTCGGTGGGCGTGATCGACGGGCGCAACATCTGGCGCAGCGACCTGGACCGCGCACTGGGCTTGCTGCAGCCGCTCAAGGCCCAGTTGGGCGAGCGCCTGTGGGTGGCGCCATCTTGCTCGCTGCTGCACGTGCCCGTGTCGCTGGACCACGAGGTCAAGCTCGACGCCGAGGTCAAAGGCTGGTTGGCGTTCGCCACCGAGAAGCTGCAGGAGTTGCGCGTCATCGCCCGCTCGCTCAACGAGGGCAGCCAGGCCGTGTCCACCGAGCTCGAACAACAGCGGCGCGCCCTCGCCAAGCGCCGCACCTCCGGCCGCGTCACCAACCCGGTCGTGCAAAAGCGCCTGGCCCAGCTCACAGCCGACATGGCCCAGCGACACAGCCCCTTCGTGCAGCGCCAGGCCGTTCAACGCGAGGCCCTGCAACTGCCCGACTGGCCCACCACCACCATCGGCTCCTTCCCGCAGACCACGTCGATCCGCCAGGCGCGATCGGCCTGGCGCAAGGGCGAGCTCTCGGCCACCGACTACCTGCAGCGCATGCGCGCCGAGATCGAGCACGCGGTCAGGCAGCAGGAAGCCTGGGGCCTGGACGTGCTGGTGCACGGCGAGGCCGAGCGCAACGACATGGTCGAGTACTTCGGCGAGCAGCTGTGGGGTTATGCCTTCAGCGACAACGGCTGGGTGCAGAGCTATGGCTCGCGTTGTGTCAAGCCGCCGGTGCTGTACGGCGATGTGTTCCGCCCCGAGCCCATGACGGTCGAGACCACGCGCTACGCGCAGTCGCTCACCGATCGGCCCATGAAGGGCATGCTCACCGGCCCGGTCACGATGCTGCAGTGGTCCTTCGTGCGCGACGACCAGCCGCGCGAGACCACCGCGCTGCAACTGGCCCTGGCCATCCGCGAAGAGGTGGCCGACCTGGAAAAAGCCGGCATCCGCGTGATCCAGATCGACGAGCCAGCCTTCCGTGAAGGCCTGCCGCTGCGCCGAGGTGACTGGGCGGTGTACCTCGACTGGGCCGTGCGCGCCTTCAAGGTCTCGTCGTGCTGCGTGCGCGACGAGACCCAGGTGCACACCCACATGTGCTACTCGGAGTTCAACGACATCCTGCCCAGCATCGCGGCGATGGATGCCGACGTCATCACCATCGAGACCTCGCGCTCGGCGATGGAGCTGCTCGACGGCTTCGGTGCCTTCCACTACCCCAACGAGATCGGGCCCGGGGTGTACGACATCCACTCGCCACGCGTGCCATCGGTCGAAGCCATGGTGCGACTGTTGCGCCGTGCCGCCGAGGTCGTACCGGCTGAGCGGCTGTGGGTCAACCCCGACTGCGGCCTCAAAACCCGAGGCTGGGTGGAGACCGAAGCCGCGCTGCGCAACATGGTCGCAGCCGCCGGCGTGCTGCGGCGCGAGGCGGGCCTTCAGCGCGCGGCCTGAGCCGTTTGGACGCACCAGCTTGGTGATGTTGTGAACCACCTCAGTGAAAGTGATCACGTTTGACGCAAACCGTTCGGTAAGTAACACGAGGTCACGCTTCTGACGCCCATGCGTCGAACGCCAGTCGATACAGTCGCACCCCATGGACAGCCAGGTGACCTGGCGTCCTCAGTTCATGGCGGAGGCGGCTTTGCAGGCGATCGAGACACAAGCGGAACCAGGTCAGGCACAGGCCGAGGTGGGCCTGAAGGGCGCCATGGCCATGGGCGCGGTGGCCGCCGTGGCCTTGAGCGCTTGCGGTGCGGGCTCTCAAGGCTTCGAAGCCATGACCGCCGAGCGCGCTGCCCGCCTGCTCAACCAGGGTGGCCTGGGCTCCACGCCCTCGGAGGTCAACGAGATCCTGGACCAGGGCGCAGAGACCTGGTTCGAGGCGCAAAAGCGCATGCCCATCGGGCTCTCGATCTGGCAGTGGGCCACCGACCATGGCCACGCCAACCGCGCCTTGGCCCGCAGCGACTTCGGCCTGGACCAGGCCCTGTGGTGGCGCTTGTGCAACTCGCAGGACGTGATGCGCCAGCGCATGGTGCTGGCGCTCAGCGAGATCTTCGTGGTCTCGCCGCTGAACATGGTGGCCTACTGGCGCCAGTTCGGCTGCATCGCGTGGTGGGAGCTGCTGGAGCAACATTGCTTTGGCAACTTCCGCGACCTGCTCACGCACGTCACGCTGTCGCCTGCCATGGGCGTGTACCTGAGCATGCGCGGCAGCGCCAAGGAAACGCCCGCCGGCCGCCGCCCCGACGAGAACTACGCGCGTGAGCTGCTGCAGCTGTTCACCATCGGGCTGCACGAGCTCAACACCGATGGCTCGCCCATTCAGCCCCTGACCGAAACCTACGACGCCGACACCGTCGGTCAGCTCGCGCGTGCACTCACTGGTTGGGATGTCGACGGCTTCAACCCCTTCGACCCGGAAGGCGCTTTCGAGTACTGGCGCAAGCCCATGGTCTTTCATGCCGATCGCCATGCCGCGGGTGACAAGCGCGTGCTGGGGGTCAACATCCCCGACGGCACGCCAGGCCCCGAGGCCCTGCGCCTGGCCCTGGACGCCGTGTTCGCCCACCCCAACGTCGGGCCCTTCATCTCGCGCCAGCTGATCCAGCGGCTGGTGACCAGCAACCCGAGCCCCGCCTACGTTCGGCGCGTGGCCCTCACGTTCGAGAACAACGGCGCGACGACGCCGGTGCGTGGCGACCTGGCCGCCGTGTTGCGCGCCGTGCTGTCCGACCCCGAGGCCCGGCCTGAGAAAACCGAGCCCGCCGCCGGCGCCATCAACGTGCAGACCGACGGCAAGCTGCGCGAGCCGCTGCTGCGCCTGTTGCAGTGGTTGCGCCTGAGCCGCGCCACCTCCACCGACGATCGCTGGAGCGTGCCTGACCTGTCTGGCACCGACATGATCGGGCAGGCCCCGCTGCGCGCGCCCTCGGTGTTCAACTTCTTCCGGCCGGGTTACGTGCCGCCCAACAGCGAGGTCGCCCGCCTGGGCATGGTGGCGCCCGAGTTCCAGGTCACCAACGAGTCGACGGTGATCGGCTACGCCAACTTCCTGCGCAACGTGCTGCCGTTCGGCGGCGCCGGCATCTTGCCCAACTACGAAGACTGGCTGCTGCACGCCGACGAGGTGCCCACCCTGGTCGACAAGCTCGATTTGCACCTCACCGGCCGCATGCTCTCGCGCCCCACGCTCGACACCATCGTGCAGGGCGTCAGCTCGATCACCGGTCAGTCCAGCAACGAGCGCCGCAACCGCGTGCTGGCTGCCTTCTTCCTGATCATGACCTGCCCCGAGTACCTGGTGCAGCGCTGACATCCACTCGCCTAGACCTTCGCCATGAACGACCACTCGCCCAGCCGTCGCGCCTTCCTGCAACGCACCGCTTGGCTGTCAGCTGCCGGGGCGGCCGCCCCCTTCGCGATGAACCTGGCCACGATGGCCGAGGTCGCGGCGCAGACCTCTGGCGCGGGCGACTACAAGGCGCTGGTGTGCGTGTTCATGCAGGGCGGCAACGACCATGGCAACACCCTGTTGCCGGCCGATGCCACCAGCCACGCGGCCTATGCCAAGGCGCGCGGTGACCTGGCCCTGCCACTGGCCAACCTGGCGGGCACCACGTTGAGCACCGATGCGTCAAGCAACCTGGGCGGCCGGCAGTTGGCCCTGGCGCCTGCGCTGCAGCCGCTCAAGGCCCTGTACGACGGTGGCCGCCTGGCTGGCTTGCTCAACATTGGCACGCTGGTCGAGCCGACCACGTTGGCGCAGTACAAGTCTCAGTCGGTGCCGCTGCCACCCAAGCTGTTTTCGCACAACGATCAGCAAGCCGCCTGGCAGTCGCACGGCGCCGAGGGCACCTCGGCTGGCTGGGGTGGTCGGGTGGTCGATGCCGCTTTGTCGAACAACGGCCAGGCTTCGCTGACCTGCATCAACACCTCGGGCAACGCCGTGTTCGTGGCGGGCGAGCAGGCCGTGCCTTTCATGGTCAACCCCGCTGGCGTGCCGGCCGTGGCCGCGCTGGGCGGTGGCATGTTCGGCTCGGCGGCTTGCGAGCAGGCCTTCCTCAAGTTGGTGACGCAAACCAGCCAGGCCCACGTGCTGGCCGCCGAACACGCCAAGGTGATGAAGCGGGCCCTGGACACCAACGGTCAGTTGCGATCGGCCCTGTCGGGCGCGCCGGCCTTGAACACGGTCTTCGATGCCGACGGCCTGTCGCGGCAGTTGGCCATGGTCGCCAGGTTGATGTCGGTGCGCGCCACGCTGGGCATGAAGCGCCAGGTGTTCTTCGTGCAGCTCGGTGGTTTCGACCTGCACGACAACTTCGCGGCGCGCCACCCGGTGTTGCTGGGGCAGGTGGCGCAGGGCCTGAGCCGCTTTCAGCAGGCGCTCGACGAGATGGGCCTGGCGCAGCAAGTCACCACCTTCACCGCCAGCGACTTCGGGCGCACGCTCAGCAGCAACGGCGATGGCTCCGACCATGGCTGGGGCTCGCACCACTTCGTGATGGGCGGCGCGGTGCAAGGCCAGCGCCTGTTCGGCACCTTGCCCGATGCCGGCCTGGGTGGCAGCCACGACGTGGGCCAAGGCCGCCTGCTGCCGACGATGGGCGTGCAGCAGTTGGCTGCGGCGCTGGGGCGCTGGATGGGCGTGGGCCCTTCGGACCTGGGCCTGGTGGCACCGGGCCACTCTGTCTTCGACGCGACAGTGCTGTCCGGCCTGATGAAGACCTGATGCGGCCCGAGGGGCGCTTGCACTAGGATGTCGCCCTGTCTGAACAGGAGCCTCCCAGATGTCCGCCCGCCCCAACCAACTCTCCCGCACCGTGGCCAAGCTGCAGGGCCTGCCCCTGATCGGCCAGTGGGCCACCAGCTTCGCGCTGGGCCGCGTGGTGCCCTTCGTGGGCACGTCCGGGCTGAAGTACGAGGTCATCAGCAGCCAGCGCGTGGTCGTGCGCATCCGCAACCAGCGCAAGGTGCAGAACCACATCAAGGGCGTGCACGCCGCCGCCATGGCCCTGCTGGCCGAGACCGCCACGGGCTTTTGCGTGGGCATGAACCTGCCCGACGACAAGCTGCCCCTGATCAAGACGATGAAGATCGACTACGTGCGCCGCTCGCAAGGCGACATGGTGGCCGAAGCCAGCCTGCGTCCTGAGCAGATCCAGCAGATCCTCAGCCAGGACAAGGGCGAGGTGGTCGTGCCGGTGGTGATCAAGGACGAGTCCGGCGAGCAGCCCATCCAGGCCGAGATGACCTGGGCGTGGGTGCCCAAAAAACGGGGTTGATGCCACGGCGCTGACCCAAGGTGGAGCGCTGGGAGTTCGGTGGCCGGGCGCGGCCGCTTGACCGCGCGTTCAGCCCGCAACCGATGGCGCGTGGCGCTTGACAGCTGCCACCAGCGCTTCCAACTCGATCGGTTTGACCACCAGGTCAACCATGCCGGCGTCGCGGCACTTGTGGTGCTCCTCGGCCATGGCGTGCGCGGTCTGTCCGATCACCGGCAGGTCGGGGGCGAAGGCCCGGATCAGCCGTGTGGCTTCGTAGCCGTCCATGCCTGGCATCTGGATGTCCATGAGCACGACGTCGAAGGCGTTGCGCCCCTGCGTTTGAAGGCGAACCAGCGCGTCGGCGCCACCATCGCACATGGTGACCTGCGCGCCTTCGATGGCCAGCAGCTCGGTCAGCACCAACTGGTTGACGGCGTTGTCTTCTGCGGCCAGCACGCGCAGGCCGCTCAGGCGCCGGGTGTGCGCCACAGGGGCGAGCTCGGGCTCGCCGAGTGGAACGGCGCCGCTGACCGCAGGCTCGTCGGTCACCAGCGGCAAGCAAACCTCGAAGCGCGTGCCCGCGCCCACCTCGCTGTGCGTGCGGATGTCGCCTCCCAGCATCTCCACCAGCCGGCGAGAAATCGTCAGGCCCAGCCCGGTTCCACCGAAGCGGCGCGTGGTCGAGCCGTCGGCCTGCTCGAAAGGCCGGAACAGCCGCTCGACCTGGCCTGGCCCCATGCCGATGCCGGTGTCGGTGACGGCCAGCATGAGTTGCCCGTCCCGGGCGCAGGCACTCAGGCAGACCTCACCCTGGTGCGTGAACTTCACGGCATTGGACAGCAGGTTCAGCAGCACTTGCTCGAGCCGCAGGGCGTCGCTGACGAAGGTGTTCGGCAGGCTGGCGTCGAGGTCCAGGCGCAAGCTCAGGCCCTTTTCATCGGCTCGATCGCGCACCGTGGCCAGCGAGCGATCGAGCAGCTCTCTCAGGCGCAATGGTTGCAGCTCGATGCGCAGCTTGCCGGCTTCGATCTTGGAGAAATCGAGGATGTCGTTGATGATCCCCAGCAGCAAACGGCCCGAGGCGTTGATCTGCTCGAAGACCTGGCGTGCGTGGCCATCGTGGTCGCGCAGCCCGATTTGAGCCAGTCCCAGCACCCCGTTGAGCGGCGTGCGGATCTCGTGGCTCATGTTGGCCAGGAACTCGCTCTTGATGCGGCTCAGGCGTTCTGCCTCCTGCCTGGCCGCTTCCAGCTCGGCGGTGCGCTCGCGCACCGTTTGCTCCAGGTGCTCCTGGTGCGCCTGCAGCTCGGCGCGTGCCTGCTGCACCTCGCTGATGTCCTGGATGGCACCTTCGATGCGCACCACGCGACCGTCCTGCCAGATGGGCTCACCCTGCGTGCGGATCCACTTGGTCTTGCCCTGGGAGCTGGTCAGCTGCAGCTCCAGCGAGTAGGGCTGCCCGTGCTGGATCGCGCGTTGGATGGCCTGCGAGATCTGATCGTGGTCTTGTCCCTGGAAGTAACTCAGGCCACCCTGAAAGGACAGCGCCTCGGGGCGCGAAGGGTCCAGGTCCAGGATGCGGGCAGCGCCATCGGTGCGGGTGCCCACGCCCGTGGCGACGTCAATGCTCCAGCCGCCCACCTTGGCCAGCGTGCTCATGCGGTCGAGCAAGGCCTGCTTGTCGCGCAGGGCCAGCTCGTTGCGCCGGCGGTCGGTGACGTCCAGCGCCAGGCCGATGACCACCGTGCCGCTCAGGGTCTCCAGCCCGCGACCGTGCACGTCCAGCTCGATCTTGCTGCCATCGCGCCTCAAGCCCGAAAAGCCGTAGCTGACCTCTTTGCCGGGCTGGTCGAAGCGAAGCTGCAGGTGCTGGCGCACCTTTTCGCGGTCCACGGGGTCGACCAGGTCATCGACACTCAGGTTGCCGATGATCTGGCTGGGGTGGTCGTACCCCAGCATCCGGGCGAAGGCCGGGTTCACGTAGACGAAACGGTTCTGCTGGATGATGTAGATGCCGGCCAGCGTCTGCTCGACCAGTGCCAGGAACTTGCTGTTGCCCGAACGCCGCTCGGCCCGCTGCATCCACTCGATGCTCACGCTCACCAGCAGACCCATGGCCACGAAGATGCCCATGGCGATCATGCCGGAGGGTTTGTGCGTGGCCCAGTTGGGGTGCGTGGGAGCGAACACCACCCAGGCCAGGGTGGCCGACACCCCCGTGGCTGTTGCGCTGGCCACCCAGCCGCCCAGCCATGCCGATGCCAGCACCGCGGGGTAGCCCAGCACCCAGGCAAAGGGACGCAGGTGCTCCCAATAGGTCCATTGCACCAAGGCGGCCAGAGACGGGATGGTCAGGCCCCATGCGATGGCCAACCAGGGGTTGTGGTCGCCGGGCTGGTCACCGAACTGGATGTCGACATCGGCGTCTGCCGGCGCGTTCATCAAGGTGAACCAGAGGATGGCGGTCGTGGCGAGCACGAACACCAGGCCCTTGAGCATGCCGTAGCGAGCCAGGGTGTGTGGGTCGCTCAACTGTGCCAGCAGGCTGTCTGACAGGAAGATCCAGGCGGCCGCGAACACCAGGTAGGCGACGGCGGCCTTGAGACCGTACAGCTTGCGACGAGAAACCGGCATCCGTGCTCCTTGCCCAATGGCTTGGGGCGCAATTATCCGGTCAGCTGGGGACGAGCAACCCCGGGATCAGCCGGGTGTTCGCCCGGGGTTCGTCGGGGTTTCAGCCAGCTTGAACGCGCGCGGTCAGGGCCTTGCCGCTCTTGAGCCCCAATTTCTTCATCAGCGCCTGGTCCGCGTCGAACTCGGGGTTGCCGGTGGTCAGCAGTTTGTCACCATAAAAGATGGAGTTGGCGCCAGCCAGGAAGCACATGGCCTGCACGGCTTCGCTCATGGCCTGGCGGCCGGCCGACAGGCGCACGCGGGCCGTCGGCATGGTGATGCGCGCCACGGCGATGGTGCGCACGAACTCCAGCGGGTCCAGCGGCGGTGTGTCGGCCAGCGGCGTGCCGGGCACGCGCACCAGGTCGTTGATGGGCACGGACTCGGGGTAGGTGGGCAGGTTGGCGAGCTGGGCGATCAGGCCGGCTCGGCCTTCGCGGGTCTCGCCCATGCCGACGATGCCGCCGCTGCAGACCTTCAAATTGGCCTTGCGCACGTGTTCAAGCGTGTGCAGGCGGTCTTCCAGGTCGCGCGTGGTGATGATGTCGCCGTAGAGCTCGGGCGCGGTGTCGAGGTTGTGGTTGTAATAGTCGAGGCCGGCGTCCTTGAGCGACTGGGCCTGGGTGTCGGTCAGCATGCCCAGGGTGCAGCAGGCCTCCAGGCCTTCGTCCTTGATCACACCGATGAGCTCGGCCACCTTCTCGATGTCGCGGTCCTTCGGCGCGCGCCAGGCGGCGCCCATGCAGAAGCGGCTGGCGCCGGCGTCGCGCGCGGCGATCACGGCCTCGCGCACTTCAGCTGGCGACATCAGCTTGCTGGCTTCGACGCCCGTGTCGTAGGACTGTGACTGTGGGCAGTAGCCGCAGTCTTCGGGGCAGCCGCCCGTTTTGACCGACAGCAGCGTGGCGTGCTCGATCTCGTTGGCGTCCCAGTGCTGGCGGTGCACCTGCTGGGCCTGCCAGAGCAGGTCGTTGAAGGGCAGGTTGAAGAGGTCCAGCACCTTCGAGCGCGGCCAGCGGCCGTTGTCGAAGTTCGGGTCGGTGCAGTCACCGCCGCAGCCGTGGGCGTTCAGCACGGGCTTCTTGGGCACGAGCTGGATGGGGCGTTCGGCGGTGGCCGGGGCGCTGGTCGGCTGGGCGGAGGTGGAGCAGGAGGTCATGGAATTCGATCTCACCGGGTGAAAGGCGGCGGCAGACGTCACAGAGCCGCAGTGTAGTCCGGATGACGCGCACGTCAGTCTACGGGGAGATCCCGGGGTTAAGCTCGGCCCATGCGATTCGAACACCTCATCGAGATCAACGCACCCCAGGTCGGCTTGCCCGTGGTGGCGCCCACGTTCACCCGCGAGCAGCTCTGGCGCGGGTTGATGCAGCGCGTGCAGTCCCCCCAGCGTTTTCCGATGGGACCTGACCGCTGCGAGTGGCAGGAAACCGAGCCGGGCGTGTTCCGGCGCACCGTGCATTTCGGCGCCCACGTGATGCACGACGAGGTGCGCACGGAGACCGGGCAAAAGATGGTTTTCACCCCCGAGGCCCACGGTGACACGGCGCCCATCCGGCTGACCATGGCCATCGAAGAGCCGCGCGCCGGCCAGATGGTGCTGCG
>NZ_DCXA01000282.1:0-17064 GCF_002328915.1 Aquabacterium sp. UBA2148 | reverse complement strand
CGATTGGCTGGCGTCGTTTCCCTTGCCCGTGCATGCGCTGGGCCCCGCCAAAGGGCACTACCGCTACTCGCCCAAGCTCGTGCCCTGGCTGCGCGAGCACGCATCCCACTACGACGCAGTGATCGTCGACGGGCTGTGGCAGTACAACGGCTTTGGCACTTGGCGTGCCCTGCGCGGATCGAAGACACCCTACTTCGTCTTCAGCCACGGCATGCTGGACCCGTGGTTCAAGCGGCACTACCCGCTCAAGCACCTCAAGAAATGGCTGTACTGGCCTTGGGCGGAGTACCGGGTCCTGCGCGACGCCGCTGCCGTGATCTTCACGTGTGAAGAAGAACGCATCCTCTCGCATGAATCGTTCTGGTTGTACCGCTGCACGCAGGAAGTCAGCGCCTTCGGCACCCGCCTGCCCCCTCAGGACGGCGAGGCATTGCGCGAGCGCTTCCTGACACGCTTTCCGCAATACCGAGACCGGCGCATCGTGCTGTTCCTCGGGCGCATGCACGAGAAAAAGGGCCCCGACCTGCTCGTGGAGGCCTTTCTTGGGCTGGCGCGGCAGCACCCCGATGTCGACCTGGTCCTGGTCGGCCCTGACGAGGCGGGCCTGTGCCAGCCTTTGCTCAAAATGGCCCAGGACAGCGGCATGGCCGAGCGCGTGCAGTGGCTCGGCATGCTCTCGGGCGACGACAAGTGGGGGGCATTCCACGCAGCAGACGCTTTCGCCCTGCCCTCGCATCAGGAGAATTTCGGCATCGCCGTGGCCGAGGCCATGGGTTGCGGCAAACCTGTGCTGATCTCCAACAAGGTCAACATCTGGCGGGAAATCGAAGCGGGCGGCGGCGGCATCGTGGGCGATGACACGCTGGCAGGCACAACCGGCACGCTCAAACGCTGGCTGGAGATGCCGGCGCACGCCAGCGCAGAGATGGGGAAAAAGGCTCACGCGACCTTTCTCGAACATTTCACCGTCGAGGCCATGGCCCGTGGTGTCATGGACATCGTTGCTCGACATCGGCGCTGACACCTTTGCAGCCCGCGCTGCCACCTCACGTTTTGCCACCCATTCACCCGCCCATCACGCCTGTCCATGTCCGAGCTGAAGCGACCACACATCCCGCAGATTGACGCGCTCAGGGCGCTGGCAGTCGTCGCCGTCCTCGCCTTTCACATGGACCCCAGCTGGTTGCCTGGTGGGTTCTCGGGGGTGGATGTCTTCTTCGTGATCTCCGGCTACGTGGTCAGCGCTTCCATGACCGACCTCGAGTCGCTCAAGCCATCGAGGTTCCTGTCGACCTTCTACGCGCGACGCATCATCCGGATCCTGCCCGCCCTCGTGGTGTGTTTGGGCGTCACCGCGCTGATGGCCGGGATGATCATCCCCAAAAGCTGGCTCAGCAACAGCAATCAATCCACGTTGACCTGGGCCTTTGCGGGCCTGAGCAACTACGCGCTGATGCTGTCGGGCGATGAGTACTTCTCACAGCGCATCGAGTTCAACCCGGCGGCGCACACCTGGTCGCTGGGTGTCGAAGAACAGTTCTACCTGATCTTGCCGGCGCTGTACTGCGTCTTCCTGCGTCTGCAACGCCCCGAGACCCGTCAAAGGGCGCTGGTTTTTTGTGTGCTGGCGATGTCGCTGCTGTCGCTGGCCTACTCGGCCTGGGTGAGCGGCAGCGGTGCCGCACAGGCCTACTACTCGATCGCCAGCCGCTGGTGGGAGCTGGGTTGCGGTGTCCTGCTGTTCCAGGCACACCGACACGGGCGGCACCTGTGCAGCCACCCTCGTTGGTCGGCGCTCCAGGCCAGCGTGGCCTTGCTGTTGCTGGCCCTGGGTCTGGTCCTCTCGGACAAGGCCCACTTCCCTTTCCCATGGGCCATGCTCACGGTCGGGGGCACCGCGCTCCTCATCGATGCCATCGTCTCGCCAGCGAGCAAGGCGCAGACCTGGATGGACGTCCTTCGCCACGGCGCCTTCGTCACCGTTGGCAAGCTCTCGTACTCGCTCTACCTGTGGCATTGGCCTGTTTACGTGGCCTTCCGCTGGACCGTCGGGCTGGAAACACCGGTGCAACGCGCCCTGGCGTTGAGCGCCACGGTCGGCCTGAGCTGGCTGTCCTATCGATTCGTCGAGAACCCCCTGCGCCGTCACCCCGCCCTGCCTGGCCTGCCCAGGTACCAGATCATCGTGGCGGGTCTGATCGTCGTGCTGCTGGGCATCGTGTTCGCCAAAGGCGTCTACAAAATCCAGGACCCGCTGCTCTCGCTCAGCGTCACCCGAGACGCCAAAGACTGGTACCCCGATGCCTGGTACGCCAACAACGATGACGTGTCTGGCTGCCGGGTCAGCAGGTCTTCCATCGGCAAACTCAGCGGCTCGCGCACAGACTTTCTTGCGCAAGGTTGCCCGTCACAGCACAACGGCCAGCGCCTGTTTGTGCTGGGGGACTCCCATGCCCGCGTCTACGAAACCATGTTGAGCCGGCTGGCCAAGGAGCACGGCATCCAGGTCACCCTGTACTTCTACCAAGGGTGCCCGACGCTGAGCCTGATCAAGGCCCAAAGCAGCTTCA
This sequence comes from Aquabacterium sp. UBA2148, assembly GCF_002328915.1. Lineage (NCBI taxonomy): Bacteria > Pseudomonadati > Pseudomonadota > Betaproteobacteria > Burkholderiales > Sphaerotilaceae > Aquabacterium > Aquabacterium sp. UBA2148. Next base: position 14,494 of record NZ_DCXA01000282.1, on the reverse strand, counting down.
ACCAGGCCTGTCGCGACTTTCAGGCGCTCGCCATGGACGAAGCCCTCCAGGAAATGAAACCGGGAGACCTGGTGTTCCTGCCTTCATTGCGGCTCATCAAGCTGGGCGATCAGAACGGGCTCAAGCCGGCCGCCGAAATCGAAGCGTTCATCTCCGGGCCACAGGCCTCGAGCGAGCGTCGCATCGCCCTGGATGAAGCCCAAACGGCCATCCGGAAGATCCTGGCCAAGGGCGCCAACGTGGTCTTCGCCGCCCCGACACCCTTGTTCCCATCTCCGCCATTCCGTTGCTCGGACTGGTTCAACAGGCACAATCCGATTTGCGCACAAGGCATGACCACAGATCGCGCTTTCATGGAGCGCCTGAGATCGCCCGTCATGCAGGCCCTGGGCGAGCTGGCGCGCACGAGCGCACCAGGGCGCGTGCGCGTCTGGGATCCTCTGCCCACACTTTGCCCTGCAACCACATGCGAAGTTCATGTCAACGGGCGCCCCTTGTTCTTTGATGGCGACCACCTCAGCGGTCACGCCAACGAAGTGCTCTACCCCGGCTTCGAGCAAACGATTCAGGCCACCTCCACAACGCAGCCATCGGACGGCAAACCCGACGTGGAAGCCGCCCCATCCACACATCACTGACAGGAAAAACAGCATGCCCAAAGTATTCCGTGCTCGCGCACCTTTGCGCCTCGGCCTGGCGGGCGGCGGCACCGACGTCAGCCCCTACAGCGACGTGCATGGTGGCTGCGTGCTCAACGCCACCATTGACCTCTACGCACAAGCCATCATCGAACCCCGCGACGATGGACAGGTGTGCTTTCGGGCCACCGATCGCCTGGAAGAGGTCTTGCTGGACGCCGAGACCGACATGCCCGACGCCGACCCGTTGCGCCTGCACCGCGGCATCCATCGCAGGGTGGTTCGGCAGTTCAACGGCGGCAAGCCTCTGTCCTGCACCCTGACCACCTTCGCCGACGCCCCGGCTGGCTCAGGCCTGGGCACCTCCTCGACCATGGTGGTGGCCATCTTGCAGGCCTATGCCGAATGGCTCAACCTGGGCCTGGGTGAGTACGAACTCGCTCGGCTGGCTTTCGAGATCGAACGCGAAGACCTGAAGATGTCTGGCGGCAAGCAGGACCAGTACGCTGCGGCGTTCGGTGGCTTCAACTTCATCGAATTCGGCGCCGAAGGCCGCGTGCTGGTGAACCCGCTGCGCATCAAGGAATGGGTGGTCAACGAGCTCGAAGCTTCCACCGTCCTGTACTACACGGGGCAGTCTCGCGAATCGGCCGCCATCATCCAAAAGCAGATCGACAACACGGAGCGCGCGGACGTGCGTTCGATCGAAGCCATGCACGCGCTCAAGCATGACGCGGTGTCCATGAAGGAAGCCATCCTGCGCGGGGACCTGAGTGGTTACGCCCAAATCCTGGGCCGCTCGTGGGTGGCCAAAAAGCAGATGGCCCAAGGCATCAGCAACGCGATGATCGATGGCGTGTACGACGCGGCCCTCGCTGCTGGCGCCCTGTCGGGCAAGATTTCCGGCGCAGGCGGTGGTGGTTTCATGATGTTCTTCGTGCCGCCTGAACACCGCATGCAACTGATCCAACGCCTGGCCCAGTTCGAGGGTCAGGTCATGAACTTTCATTTCACTCCTGTGGGGGCTCAATCGTGGACGCTGGGTTGAAGAATTTGGTGCAGTCGTGGCTGCAAGAATCGCTGGAAGTCAAACAAGCCGTGGTGCGCGATGAGCAGCTCATCGAGCTGCTCCAGCAAGCATCGGTGTGGTGTGCCGAGGCATGCCAGGCGGGCAACAAGGTCATGTTCATGGGCAACGGCGGCAGCGCAGCCGACGCCCAGCACATGGCGGGCGAGTTCGTCAGCCGCTTCAACTACGACCGCCCCGGCATCGGCGCTTTCGCCCTGACGGTGGACACCTCCATCCTGACGGCCATCGGCAACGACTACGGATACCAGCACCTGTTCTCACGCCAGGTTCAGGCCTGCGGTCGGCCAGGTGACGTCCTCGTGGGGATGTCCACCTCGGGCAACTCGCCCAACGTGCTGCTGGCCTTCGAAGAGGCTCGCCGCATGGGCATCCGCACCGTGGCGCTGACGGGTGCCACCGGCGGCAAGATGCGCGACGCGGTCGACATCTGCCTGCGTGTGCCCTCCACCTCCACGCCACGCATCCAGGAATCCCACATCCTGCTTGGACACGTCCTGTGCGGCCTGGTCGAAGCGATCGTCCACCCGAAGGCCGAGTGATGACCATGTCGCAGGCATTGGCCCACGACGTCATCGTGCTGGCCGGGGGCTTTGGCACCCGCCTGCGCGAAGTGGTCGCCGACGTTCCCAAGCCCATGGCGCCCGTTGCGGGGCGCCCCTTCCTCGACCACCTGCTGCAACGCCTGGCGCTGCAAGGGGCATCCCGCGTGATCCTGTCCGTGGGGCACATGGCGCACCTGATCGAAGAGCGGTACGGCGCTGGCTTCGCTGGCCTGAACATCACCTGCGTGCGAGAAGACACCCCCCTGGGAACAGGCGGTGGCATCCGCAAGGCGCTGTCTGCGGCCCGGACCGAATGGGTGCTCGTCATCAACGGCGACACCTGGCTGGACATGCCGTACGGCGAGTTTTTGAGCCAGGCTGAACAAGCCGGTGCGCCCGTGGCCATGGTCACCCGGTGGGTGGACGATGCCGCCCGTTACGGGCGCTGCGTCGTGCAGGACCAGCGCATCGTGGTGTTTGGCGAGAAGAGTGGATCGGGGCCAGGTTTGATCAACGCCGGCGTGTACGCGCTGCGTCGGGACCTGTTCTCGTCCTTTGACCTGCCGGAGGCGTTCTCATTCGAGACGGATTTCGTCGCCAAGCACCTGCCTGATCTGCGGCCTTTCGCCCACCGCTCGGATGGCTACTTCATCGACATCGGGGTGCCAGATGACTACCGACGAGCCCAAATCGAGCTGCCCGCACAAGTGCCGACCCCATGAAGTTCTCACTCGTCATCCTGGACCGTGACGGCGTCATCAACCACGACAGCCCAAATTACATCCGGTCGTTGCAGCAGTGGACACCCATCGACGGATCCATCGAAGCCATCGCTCGCCTGTCGCGTGAGGGCTACCCGGTGGCCATCGCCACCAACCAGGCCGGCGTGCCCAAAGGGTTCGTGCCGGAGCACGAGCTCGATGCCATGCACGCGCGCTTGCGCGAGCTGGTGCAGGCGACGGGCGCACCTGCACCACGCATCTACGATTGTCGGCACCACCCGGACGAGCGATGTGCTTGCCGCAAGCCACAACCGGGCATGCTCATCGCTGCTTGCCAGGACCTGGGCGTGCCCATGGAGCAAGCCGTGTTCGTCGGTGACTCATGGAGCGACATGCAAGCCGCCAAGGCCGCTGGGTGCCAGCCGGTGCTGGTGTTGACAGGCAACGGGTTGACCACGTCGCAACGCCCCGAATTCGACCCCGGCATACCCAAAATCAACAGCCTTGCCGACTTGCCAGGGTGGCTGGCGTGCTCGGGTGAAATGCCGTCTTGATGAATTGCTTCAACGCTGCGGGCTCAAGGGTTTGAGCGGCATATCAGCGCGGTTTTTCAATTTTGCGCGACCGCCGCGAAACAGTGCGAAACACATGTATCTCGACGGAATTTCCGTCACGGCTCTCATTCAACGCACACAGGGTAACCACGCAAGCTGCGCCCCCCCTTGCCCAGGGGGACTGGACGGGAGTTTTCAACGAAGAAACCCCCTCATCCGTTTGCCCAACTGCTGTCCAGGATGCGAATCAAGGACAATCAAATCATTCGAAAGGCGCCCGGCGCCCAGTCACCCATCAGGTACCCATGAAGCCGATCAATCGCTCCCTCCTGCTGATGTCCCTGGTCTCGTCCCTGTTTGCGCTGAGCGCTTGCGGCGGCGGTGGTGGCGAAAGCACCCCAGACGACAAGGCAACCACGCAAAAGGTTGTCACCACCGACGCCTCGGAGACCGCGACCGCATCAGCCCTGGCTGGCGGCAGCACCGCCACGCCGGTTTCCTGGGTGATCCGGGGAACGGGCTGGGTGTCGGCCCCCTTGCTCTTGCCCGACCAGCGCAGCCGCGCCACGACCCCGACCGCTGACAGCTCGGGCTACATGCCCGTTTTCACCGGCACCGGCTACTACGTGGACCGCGACAACGGCAACGATTCGAACCCAGGCACCCTGGCCGCACCTTGGCGCACCCTCGCGAAGGCATCCTCTGCGCCGCTCAAGGCTGGTGATGCACTGCTGCTCAAGTGCGGTTCCGTCTGGCGCGAAAGCCTCGAGATCACTTCCGCCTTCAGCCGCACGGGTGATTTCCTGATCGGCGCCTACGGTGACTGCTCCAACAACATCCGCCCGGTCATCCGCGCATCGGACTGGGTGCCCACCACAGGCTGGAGTCGCGTCGCCGACGACGACCGCCCCATCTACTCCCGCGCAGCCAGCACCGCCGTGACGCGCCTGTTCATCGACGGCGCCCCACAAATTCCTGCCCGCTACCCCAATTTCAAGGGCGTGGGTGCTGAATACGCGCTGGCCGTGAACCTGGCGTCCCGCCAGAGCTTCAAGCTCAAGCCCGCCGACCTGGCAGCACTGGCCTCGCGTGACCTGATCGGTGCAACCGTGCACGTCAAGACCACGCAATGGATGGTGGAAACCGCCAAGATCCAAGCCTTCGATACCAGCACCGGCGTCATCACCCTGGACCGCCAGTTGCCCTTCACCGTTCGCGAAGGCGCCGGCTTCATCCTGGAAGGCAAGCGCTGGATGCTCGACACCCCGGGCGAATGGTTCTACGACGCAGACACCAAGGAACTGCTGGCCTGGACCACGGACAGCGCTTCGCCCGCCGCACACAGCGGCATCGAAGCGGCCTGGCGTGAAAGCGGCCTGACGGTCAAGTGGCTCAAGAACGTTCGCATCGAGCGCCTGCGTTTCGAACAACAAAGCGGCAATGGTCTGTCTCTGATCGAAACGCCCGACGCCAGCGTGCGGGACGTGATTTCCATGCACTCGCGCGACATCGGCATCTCCGTGCTGTCATCGCCTCGCGTGTCCATCATCGGATCGAAAGTGGTTGGTGCAGGCGAAAACGGCATCGTCACGCGCGAATCCATTGACGCCAAGGTGCAATCCAACCACGTCTCGGACACCGGCGGATTTGCCCGCGCCGACACCACAGACGCCGCCATCACCGTTCTGGGCAGCGGCTCGGTCGTGACGAGCAACCTGGTCGAGCGCTCGGCGAACATCGGCATCCGCTTCGGCAACCGCGAGGGCACCGTGGTCGAGGGCAACTCTGTCTTCTACTACTGCCTGCGCTTCACGGACTGCTCAGGCGTCTACACGTTCACCGCCTCGGCACCCAAAACCCCTGAAACCACCTACGTGGCACGCGGCATGGTGCGCAACAACATCATCGTGGGCGCCAAGAGCAACATGGAAGGCTGCGGTTTCTCGTGCGCCAACCTCGCCGTGGGCATCTACCTGGATGAACTGACCTCGGGCGTGACGCTGCAGGGCAACACCATCTCGGACACCGAGGTGGGCCTGGGCATGCACAACGCGTCCTTCAACATCCTGAACGGCAACAAGGTTCGCAACGTCAGCTTCTCTTCTGTCCGCGTGGTGCAAACCCGCTCCGACCAGAACTACGTGGTGGGCAACAAGTTCACGAACAACTCTCTGGTGGCCGGCAAGACGACGGCGATGGTCAACGGCGTGCCTGCCGAAACCGGCTCCATCCATGCGTTCTACTGGTTCCACAGTGCGTCGCCTGTCAGCCTCGTCACCACCCAGAACAACACGGTCAGCAACAACACCATCCTGAGCACCCAAAAGGGCGGCGAGGCCACCTGGTCTCTGGCCACCTGGAGCTCCAGCAAAACGCTGAAGAAGAGCGAGTGGGCGGGCTATGCCCCCACGGATGCAGCCGTCAGCCGCGTGGCGTTCAAGGATTACTCGGTCACCACCGAAGCCAACGTGCTCAAGAACGGTAACTTCAACCCCGCAACGACCGATGGCTGGACGACGTACTTCAACTCGGCCGGCACCGGTGGCGCGTTCTCGATGGGCACGTTCACGGGATGTGGCAGCAACTGCGCCCGATACGCCGCTGGCCACAGCTCCGACTACCTGACCAGCAACACCTTCCAGCTCAACAGCACCGCGGGCCAGAACCTTTACGTGCTGCGCATGACGGCGATTGGTGGGGCCAACGGTGGCATGAAGCGCGCGGTCGTGCGTCGCCCGGTCTCTCCTTGGGAAAGCTACGGCCTGTCGATTCCCGCCACCCCTCTGGCCAATGGCGAAGTGGCCAATGTCGAACAGTTCTTCCTGGCCAACAGCAGCGATGCGGGTGTGCTCGACCTGCGCAGCGCTGTGGGTGGTGAAACCTTCTTCCGCAACGTCTCTTTGCAGCGCGTGTCTTCCATCGCGTTCCAGCAGCCCAAGCAACTGGTTTCTCACGTCATCAACCCGACGCCTGAAGACCTGACCTACCCCTGCGTCGCGCTGCAACTCAACAGCTGCGACTTGGTGGACGAAAACGGCGCGAAGGTGGTGTTCCCGATGAGGGTTCCGGCACGCAGCAGCGCTTTGGTCTTCGCCAAAGACCCGGTCTGGGTCGCCAACTGACGACGCTCGCTCCAGCGACGCTCCCCTGAAAAACCAAACCGGCGCAAGGCCGGTTTGGTATTTTTTTGGCTGTCACACAATCTCATCCGAACAGGGACGCGGCAAGGGCGCCAGGCACGCGCCACTGAAACCGCTTGTCACAGGCTCGCAATGGGCTGATTGGATGATTGCTCTGGATCGTTGAATCACCCATCATCACGACAACCCGAAAGGAACCTTCCCCCAACAGCACCAACCAGCCAAACCCCTCACCGCGCCCGGCTCGCGACAAAGCTGGAAAAAATACAAAATCAGAGAGAAAAATGAAATACAGGCGAGAAATCGATGGCCTGAGGGCCATTGCTGTCCTGCCGGTCATATTCTTCCATGCAGGTTTCCAAACCTTCCATGGCGGATTCATCGGCGTTGACATATTCTTCGTGATCAGCGGATACCTGATCACCTCCATCATCATGGATGAGTTGGAGAAAGACAGGTTCTCGATCATCGATTTTTACGAGCGTCGAGCCAGGCGAATTCTCCCAGCCCTGTTCCTGGTGATGCTGATCACCGTCCCATTTGCATGGCTGTGGCTGCTGCCGCATGAAATGAGAGATTTCTCTCAAAGCCTGATTGCAGTGTCGGCATTTTCCTCCAACATTCTGTTCTGGAAAGAAGCAAATTACTTCGACACCGCTGCAGAGCTCAAGCCGCTCCTTCACACGTGGAGCCTGGCCGTCGAAGAACAGTACTACCTCTTTTTCCCGATTCTCCTGATGGTGCTCTGGAAAGTGGGAAAACAAGCGGTGATGCCCTTTGTGCTGGTGGCGCTCATCGCCAGCCTGGTTCTGGCCGAAATCGGCGTCAAAGCCGCCCCCACCGCCACGTTTTATTTGTTGCCTACCCGGGCTTGGGAATTGTTGATCGGCGCGGTTGCTGCGCTGCTGCTGCGCGACCGGCAGGACGCAGGCACGCACTCCCCCATGGGAGGCTGGCTCAGCCTGGCCGGATTGGGCCTGATCCTGGCTTCCTTGTTCACCTTCGACAAAGAGACACCTTTTCCGGGCCTGCACGCCCTGATCCCGACGCTCGGGGCCACGCTGATCATCCTCTTCGCGCGGGAGGGCAACCTCGTTGGCAAATTACTGGGCAGCAGGGTGCTGGTCGGCATCGGACTCCTGAGCTACAGCGCCTACCTTTGGCACCAGCCGCTTTTCGCGTTTGCCCGCAGCGGCAACGCCGCGCATCCTGGCGCGTTCACCTTCGCGGCCCTGACGCTGGCCACCATGGCACTGGCTTACCTGAGCTGGAGGTTCGTGGAAGCCCCCTTCCGGGATCGCTCACGCATCGGTCGGGGCGCCATTTTTTCCATGGCGGCCACGGGCATGGTGATGTTCTCCGCCCTGGGCGTTCACGGCCACCTCCAAAACGGCAACCTCGGACGCTACACCGAGGGCGTGACGCACTACTTTGCGCTCAAAGACGCGTCAGATGAATTCGTCTGGAAGCTCAAGAATGCCCATCGACATGCCAGCTTCGACCCATCCAAGGTCAAAATCCTGGTGATCGGAGACAGCAACTCCGGGGACCTCACCAACGTTCTGGCCCACGCCCCGGGTGCCGACCAGCATTCATTGTCGACACTTCAGGTGAGCGTCGGTTGCGGCAACCTTTACCTGCCGCGCTCGCGTTTCGAACACTTCATTGAAAGAGACAAGCTCAAGGGCTGCACCGAGAGCGACGACCTCACGTCCGACGCGACCCGGAAATTGATGCAAGAAGCTGACTGGGTTTTCCTGGCATCTGGCTGGAGGAAATGGGAAGCGGAGCTGTTTCAGGAAAGCTACCAAGCGCTCACACGTGAGTTTGGCGACAAGTTCTTTGTTTTTGGGAACAAAAACATCGATTTCATTCCCGAACAGCACATCCGCGCCCACCAAAACACCGAGTTTCCAAGGCAGGCCCAGCGGACGCAAACCAAGCTGGAGATCAACGACATCATCCGGGCCACTGCAGGAGAAAGGTTCATTGATCCTTACAGATTCCTTTGCCCGACTTCGACCTGCGAAACCCTCTCCGAGAACGGACAGCTGATTCAATATGACGGCTTTCACCTCACGGAGATCGGTGCGCGCTTGTTTGCTCAAAGGATGCACGGGCACCTGCCCCCGCTTCACGCGAGGGGGACACAACCCGAGCCCGCCATGGACACGTCGATCGCGGGCGTGGAGGGCGATGGCCCGTGACGCCCGCCGGTTCAGCCTGGCACCGTGATAACTGAAAGAAACCGGTAACGCCAGTGAACTTTCATCGCAAACGCCGTTCCTTACGGAGCGTTGCTTGCTCGAAAGGAAGTTGCAATTGCGACCCTGAAGTTCCCGTTTCCGCCTCCGAAACACCGATGAAGCCGCGAGCGATCACTCGTCTCGCGTTCAGGGCGGTGCCAATTGGGCTCCGTCCAGCCTCAGTCATCGGCGGTACGGATGTTCACGAATTTCAGGCACTCCTTGGCAACTCGGCTCACAGGCCTGTTGCTCGCTGGCGGGCTCACGGCATGCGGCGGTGGTTCAGGCGGCGACTCGGCCAACACCGGAAACAGCTCCGCCAACGTCAGCGCACTGACCCCGGAAGCGGTCGACAGTGGTTGGTCTCCCCAACATGCGGCCACCCGGTCCTTGCTGCCCGTGGCCCTGGCCGGCACCTACCTCAAAGGCACCGGCTGGGCCCTGGCGACCCGCACCGATGCGGCCGCCGCCACGAGCTACAGCGCCAGCTTCGCAGGCCGGGGCTGGTACGTGGACCCCGACTCGGGCGACGACAGCGGCCCAGGCACACAGGCGCGTCCGTGGCGCACCCTGCAGCGCGCTGCCAATGGCCCCTACGCCGCAGGCGATGCCCTGCTGCTGCGCTGTGGCAAGACCTTCCGTGAAACGCTGGACATGACCAACGCCGCCGCGACGGGTGGCAACTTGCTCATCGCCGGCTATGGCGATTGCACCGGGGGCTCGCGACCCGTGATCAGCGGCTCCGACCTCATCGCATCGACGGGATGGAGCAAAGTCAGCCAGGGATCGGACCAGGTCATGGCCCACGCCCTGGCGACGGCCCCTCGCCGGGTGTTCTTCAACGGCCAGCCGCTCAGGCTCGCACGCCATCCCAACGCCCAGGGCGTGGGACAAGAGTTCTCCTTGCTGCGGGCCGATGGCGCCAACCGCAACCGCTTCTTTCTGAGCGCGGCGGACACCAGCGCCTTGGCGACTCAAGACCTGATCGGGGCCACCGTGTACATCCGCGTGGCGCCCTATGAAATCGAAAAAGCCGTGGTCACGGCACACCAATCGGGCACCGGCCTGGTCACGCTCGACCGAAACCTCGACCACGACATCGTCGACGATGCAGGCTACATCCTGGAAGGCAAGCAATGGATGCTCGACGCCCCCGGTGAGTGGGTGCACGACAGCGGCTCATCGACGCTGCGGGTGTGGGGCCCCAACAGCGAATCAGCAGGCGCGTTCACGCGGGTGGAGGTCACCACCCGCGACCGAGGGCTGCGCCTGCGCTGGATCACCGATGCCACGGTGGCCTGGGTGCAAACCGAGCAACATGCCGACATCGGCCAGCAGTACGTGGAAACCCATGGCCTGCGACTGAACAGCGTCGCCAGCCGTTTCGACCAGGAGTACGGCCTGCAGGTGCACGACGCCAACAACGTCCGCATCGAAGACGCCACCGTGGTGGCTGCCGGTTGGGTGGGCATCGCGGTTCGCGAGGGCTCGCAAGTGACGGTGCAGCGCAACCTGGTGACCGACATCGGTCTCTACGATCGTCCCGGCAGCACCGATGCCAGCATCTCAGTGCTCGCGTCTTCAGCCAGCGTCAACGACAACGTCGTCTACCGCTCGGCGCACCACGGCCTGAGGTTGCGCAACGTGGCAGGCAACGAGGTCCGCGACAACCTGGTCGTGGCCTCCTGCGTGCGGCTGACGGACTGCGCCGGCATCTACACCTTCACGGCGGCTTACCCGACCCTGCCCGCGGTGGGCTACACGCAGGCCGCCACCATCTCGGGCAACGTCGTGATCGGCTCGCGCAGCAACCGTGAGGGGCTGTGGGCCAGCGTGGGCAAAAACATGGCCACGGGCATCTTCCTGGATGAGTTGACGTCAGGGGCCAACGTGGTTGGCAACCTCATCGCCGACGCCGAAATCGGCATCCACCTCCACGATGCCGCGTTCAACGTGATTTCCGGCAACCAGGTTCGCGCGGTCTCGTACGCCGCCATCCGAGGCATGGCCAGCCGCACCGATGTGGATGCGCTCAAGGGCAACCAGGTCGTTGACAACAGCCTGGGGCACTTCTCGTCGATCACGGAACTGCCCGGCGGCATCAGCACGGATCGCAGCATGGCCTTCGTGCAGTTCTGGTATCACCCCAACGACGCCCAGGGCCTGTTCCAGGGCGCCACGCCGAACGTGAGTGCGCGCAACGAAACCGTTGGAACGATCGCCCAATCGGAAGTCCGCTGGCGCCTGGTGCAAAGTGGCACCGAGTGGGTGCTGGAGCCGGCTCAGTGGCAGGCCATCGCACCTCAAGACACCCATGTCGCGCCCGTGCTGCACCGCCGTTATCGCGCCATCACGGCGGGCTCCTCGCTGATCGGCAACGGCGCCTTCCAGAGCGGAACCACGAGCTGGGACCCTTACCTCAACTCAATGGGCTCGGGCGGTGCGTTCCTGGCCGGCAACCTCGCCGATTGCGGCGTGGGGCAGACCTGTGGCAGCTGGACCCCTGGCATGTCTGGTGACTACCTGGCCTCGGCGCCCTTCACGATGAGCAGCACCTCGGGCGACAACCTCTACCTGCTGCAGTTCAGCGTGACGGGTGGGCAGGGCGGTGGCAACGCCAGGGCCACCATCCGCCGTCGGGTCTCGCCTTGGGAGGGCTATGGCCTGAGCATCCCGTCAACCCCGGTGGCGCAAGGCAGCACGCTGGCCGTGGAGCGGTTCTTCAGGGCATCGGGCGGCACCGACGCCGTGCTGGACTTCAAGGGACAAGTGGGCGGCCAGAGCCTGCTGCGCGATGTGACCTTGCAGAAGGTGAGTGCTGTCGAACTGCCCGACGCACCGAACCTGGCTGGACACCTCTACAACCCCCGCAGCACGACCGCCACCTTCACCTGCGCCATGCTGGCCCTCAGCAGCTGCGACGTCGTGAATGCCTCAGGCCAAGCCGTGGCCTGGCCGATCAACCTGTCGCCACGCACGAGCATGTCGCTCTACACGCGAGATTCGCGATGGCTGCGCCCCTGATGCGTCAGTTGCCAGCCTGACGAGGAAACACCGCCACCCCTTTGCGAGGTGCCAGGGCCAGGGGCCATTTGACCTCGCGCCCGGCATCGTCCACGGCTGAGCAATCTGGCAAGCCCGTGTCGGAGCAAGAGATGTTGCGTGGGCGATCGCTCAGGTTCACGAGGAAGAGAGAGCGCGCGGCGGTGATGCGCTGCGTTGACGCGGGTGCCACCTGTGCCACCTCGACTTGGCTGAGGAACACCTCCGAGCCTGGCTCGGCAGAGAAGTCGACCCTGGCGGGATCGGCGCTGGTCGCCTCGAATGGCAACTCCGCCTTGAAAACCTGACCGGGGCTGAGCTTCAGCGGCGGTTGATCCAGCCCGAAACCCTCGTACGGAGGGCCATTGCGCCGCACCGTGACCCGGATGGCCCCACCCTTGGGGCCGGCCTTGACCGTGTAGCGAAGCACATGGTTGTTCTTGCCGTTTTGTGCCGACATCTTGAACGACTTGCTGGACAACACGTCGCCCATGTGACCGGTCACGAAGCGGATGCAGGGCACGCCATCACACGCCATGGGGGTCGCAACGCCCCCGGCGCCAGCGGGGTTGAAGTACGGCGACCACGCAGAGGGCTTGGCGCGCATGTCCCCATCGAGCACCACGCCAGCGCCTGCACGCTCCAACTGGCGCACCGGCTCTGGCGCCAGGTTCAGGACCTGCTCGCGCTCGCGCACGGCGAACTTCTGCCAGTCACCTGGGGCCAGCGTGCGCGTCGTCACCCCTTCGCCCACCAGCCACCGAGAACGCCCCTCGCCCCCCGCTCGCACGACCTCGTTGTCCTGAACCACGTTGGCGTCATCGCCCGAGAACAGGCGAGCTGCATCGGCGCGCTGTTGCCACTTGAACGCAAACACCTCATCGCCACCGCGAGCGGGAGGGCGGGAGACCAGTGAGTTGTTGCGCAACCGGTTGCCACGGATGACGTCCTGTTCCGGCAAAGACATGTGTGCGGTGATGCTGGCGTGCGTGACCGCCCGCACCGTGTTGTCGGTGATGTCGTTGAACTGCGCGTTGTGCAGGTACACCCCGTTCTCCATGCCTGCCAACACGTTGGACAGGACCTGCACCCCACCCGTCATCTCGTCGAGGTAGATGCCAACCGATTGGTTGCGGCCACGCCCGGCGGTCCCCTCCAGGTTGCTCGTGCCGCCCAGCACCACGTTGTTCTTGACCGTGGCCCGGGTCGTGCGCTTGCGCGTGGCCAGGCTGGGCGAGTGCCCCGTCCAGGTGTAGATGCCACCGCAGTCCGCCAGGCGCGCACAGGGCTGGATCACGACGTTGTCGACCACGCTGGTGCCTTCCTTGTTGAAGAAGGTGATGCCTGCATTGGCCGCACGCAGCACGACATTGCGCGTGACCAGGTTGCGCTCGCCATTGGCGATGATGGCCGCGCCGCTGCCCACCGCACGCCCCAGCAAGCCGGAGTCGATGACCAGGTTGCCTTCCACCACGCAGTCGGGCGCGTTGCGCGTCATGATGCTGGACCAGCCGCTGGCGAGCACGCGCGAACCCTTGAGCGTGACCCCGTTGCTCTGGTCGATCACCACGGCGTACTCGCCCGGGTAGGCGAAATCCAGGCCCTCAAAAACCGATTCGCGCGTGGACTGAACATCCAGCGCCACCCCTGCGGTTTGCCTCAGGTCCAGCCCGAGCACACGCAACTGCCTGGCGCCCCTGACCAGGATGGCGTGATCGCGAGACACCACCTCGATGTCGCCCGATTTGGGCACCTGCCCATCAGGCGGCAGGAAAGACAGGCGCTTGGTCGAGGTGTCGTGGAACCACTCGCCTTTGGTGTTCATCATCCAGCGCTTGCCCTCGAGGATGTAGCCCGCCCCCGTCAGGATGTTGGACGTCAGCTCTTTGTCCAGCGTCACCACACCGGAGGCCGGGTCGTAGCTGCTCACCACGGCCTTCTCGACCTGCCAGGGCACCGCACGCACATAGACCGTCGCACCAACGAGCTCTCGGCTGCCGATTTGTCCGCGCTCGGCCTCGCGCAACCGAAACGAGCGGCGGCTGTTCTGACCATCGGCCAGCAAAAACTCCTGGCCCGGGCCACCCGCGTCGGGCATGCGGGCGGGCAGCATGCGTTGCCCCTTGTAGAAAAGCGCCGACGCCACACCGAACCGATCGGTCACGAAGCCCCCTTTGGTGACGGCATCGGCCACCCATGCCGCCTCGACCACGTCCGATCCTCTGATGCTGGGTGACTTGCCGGTCGCACAACCTTCCTCGGCCGCGATGGTCAACCCTGCGGGCAAGGAACGCCCGTCGAGGAAGAGGGTCTCCCGCCAGACCGAGCCACAGCGCAAACGCACCACGTCGCCCGAGCTCAAGGCGGCTCGCTTGAGGCGCCCCAGGGTCTTCCAGGGTGAGGACTTGCTGCCGGCACCCATGTCGTCGCCCTTGGCCGCGTCCACGAACCACTCCCGGCCCTTGGCGCGGACCTCGGGCACGACGGGCTGGCTATCATCCGGCATCACCGCCAGCCAGC
>NZ_DCXA01000156.1:5744-8654 GCF_002328915.1 Aquabacterium sp. UBA2148 | reverse complement strand
CTCCCGCCGCCACATCGGCCTGGTGCTGCAAGAGCCCTTCCTGTTCTTCGGCACCATCGCCGAGAACATCGCCTACGGCAAGCCCGAAGCCACGCGCGAAGAGATCGTCGCCGCCGCCCGCGCCGCCCACGCGCACGACTTCATCCTGCGCCTGCCGCATGGCTACGACTCGCTGGTGGGCGAGCGCGGCCAGGGCCTCTCGGGCGGCGAGCGCCAGCGCATCAGCATCGCGCGTGCGCTGCTCATCAACCCGCGCATCCTGATCATGGACGAGGCCACCTCGGCCGTGGACACCGAGACGGAGAAGGAAATCCAGAAGGCGCTGGACAACCTCGTCAAGGGCCGCACCACCATCGCCATCGCCCACCGCCTGTCCACGCTGCGCAAGGCCGACCGCCTTGTCGTGATGGACAAAGGCCAAGTGGTCGAGGTCGGTCCGCACGACGAGCTGATGGAACGCCGTGGCGCCTATTGGCGCCTTTACGAAGCCCAGGCCCGCAAGGCCGAGCAGGACGCCCTGCTGGAAGGCTGAAAACGGGACCCGCACATGAACACGCTTGACTTCACCCTCGCCCGCGACGGCCATGGTCGCCTGAACCTGACCCTGGCCGACGGCACCGTGCACGAAGGTGTTGTGCCCGTGCGCGCCTTCCCCATCAGCGCGCCAGATGGCGGGCTGTCGTTGGTCAGCGCCGAAGGCCACGAGCTGCAGTGGATCGACCGTGTGGCCGACCTGCCCGGTCACGCCCGCGACCTGATCCAGGCCGAGCTGGCCATCCGCGAGTTCACGCCCATGATTCGCCGCATCACCGAGGTCTCGACGTTTTCGACGCCCAGCACCTGGACCGTGGAGACGGACAGAGGCCCCACGCAACTCATCCTCAAAAGCGAGGACGACATCCGTCGCCTGGGCCAGGGTCGGCTGCTGATTTCGACGGCGCAAGGGCTGCAATTCGGCATCGCCCAGACGGCAGAACTGGACAAGCACTCGCGCAAGCTGCTGGAACGGTTCCTCTGACTGACCAAAACATCAGTTGCGTCAATTGCCTGCAAAATCAGCAAACTGCGTTCTTGCAATCACCTTTTGATGCCAAAAATCGTCATCCTGCATGACGATTGACTCGATGGGTCAAGACCTCGGGGCAACCCTGTTTGATTGACCCACGTCAAGCCTCAGTGCTTCCCCTTGGAAGCCCCTGATTGCCGGCCTGGAGCGGGCGTTTCACCCTTTCACCCCGTCGGTTTCGGACTCCTACGCTGAGCTGACCTACCCATTCGGGTGGGGTCACTCAACCTGACAGGAGACCCGAGATGAACAAAAACCGACTGCTCCCCTCGCTCCGTTCTCTGATCCTGCCGCTGACGCTCGCGGCGACACCCCTGACGGCGCTGGCCTGGCCCACCCTCACCATCCCCACCAACGCACTGCAGGCCGATGCGGTGCAGGCCTTTTCCGGCGATGCGCTCGGCGCGTTCGATCTGGCCGAGATCAGCATCAAACCCGTGGGCCAGGCCAGCGCGACAGCAGGCCTGACAGGCGCCTACACCCTGCCCGTGACCAGCATCACCATCGACGGACTCAAGGTGATCGGCGGCAAAGCCACTGGCGCAGGTTTGCGATTCGAGCGCCTCAACGAAGAGACCGGTGTCACCGAGGTGGTGACATTGGCCAACTTCCGCATCGACTTCAAGTCGCACGTCATTCACGCGGACGCCTCCCCGCGCAGCGGCCCACCCCAAACCGACGCCCCCATCTTCAAGTTCCGCGAGCAGACCGCACTGGCCATCAAATACCAGTTCCCCTTGAGCATCCGGGCCCACCAGACACTGGATCAACTGTTCCTGACCCTGCCCGCCCGAGCCATCTTCACCGATGGCCTTCAGCTCAATGAGGTGATGTCCGCACCGCTTGAAATCATCGACTTTGGCGAGATCCGCATTGCGGTGGACGTCAAGCTGCGCAAAAAGGCCGTCTCGAGCAAGCCTTATCGGCCCTGACGCCAACTTCCCAGCAACCATGGCCCGCGCAAGGGCCTTGCCTTGATGTGCCTCAAGCCCTTGCCCGGGCGGGCGCCCAGAATCGGATGCAGTCCCCACAAAGGAAATCCGAGAAAGGAGCCCGCCATGTCCGCCATCCTCCAAAGCCACGACACCGCCACCCCTCGGGGCCGCGCCGTGCAACCCTTTGACGTCCTGGACAGCTGCCACCGGCAAGTCGTGACCGCACTGCAGCAGATGGACCAGCTGATCGAGCACCTGGCCGACAAGGGCGTGGATGGGCACGCGCAGGAGATAGCTCGGTCGATCTTCATGTTCTTCATGAACACCGCTCGCGAGCACCACCTGGACGAGGAACGGCACGTCTTCCCTGCCCTGCTGCGCAGCGGCCGAGCAGACCTGATCGACGCGACCCTTCGCCTGCAGCAAGACCACGGATGGATCGAGGAAGACTGGCTGGAGCTGGCGCCTCAGTTCGAGTCGATCGCAGCGGGCTACCACTGGTTCAACCTGGAGCAACTGCGCCTGGCGGTGCCGGTTTTTCAGGCGCTTTACCAGGACCACATTGCGCTGGAAGAGTCCTTGATCTACCCCGAGGCCCGCGCACGCATCAACGAGTGGGACCTCAAAGGCATGGGCCGAGAAATGGCGCAGCGGCGCAAGCAGCGCGGCCAGTCCACACCGACGGCGATGGCCGAAAGCTCACCAAGCTGAGCGGGCGTGAGTCGAACCGTTCAGCAAGCGTCGACTCGACTCACCCCACCCAAAAAGCAAAACGCGCCGCCTCCCGTGAGGGAGCGCGGCGCGTTGCTGCGACGAACAGACCCCGGCCAGAGCCCGGGGCCTTCACATCACTTCTTGGCCTTCTTGGCAGCGGCCTTCTTGGCAGCCGGCTTGGCGGCGGCGCCAGCC
>NZ_DCXA01000156.1:4975-5648 GCF_002328915.1 Aquabacterium sp. UBA2148 | reverse complement strand
GCGGCGCCAGCCTTGCGAGCGGCAGCCTTGGGGTCAACGGCGGCCTTGAAGGTGGCGCCAGGGGTGAACTTGGGCAGCTTGGCTGCGGCGATCTTGATCTTCTCGCCGGTGCTGGGGTTCACGCCATTGCGAGCGGCACGTGCGTGCTGCTTGAACGTACCGAAGCCCGGCACCGTGACAGAGTCACCCTTCTTCACGGCGGTGACGATGGTGTCGAGCAGCGTGTCCAGAACGCGGCCTGCTTCGGCCTTGGACAGGGCGTGCTGGTCAGCCAGACGCTGGATGAGGTCAGTCTTGTTCATGAATGAGTTTCTGGAAGGCTCCCGCAAATGACGGGCAAAGGTATTGTGCAACCAAGAAGGCCATTTGGCACGGCCTCAGATCAATCGATTGCCCTGAAAGCCACTGTTCATCGGGCATCCAAGGCCATGCCCGACCGAAACTCCGATGAACACGGGCTACTGGGCGGGGTCAGATCGCGTCAAAGTGCCGAAATCGCAGACACAGCCTGATCCGGACGGGCCATGCCACCTGGCCCACGAGCAGGGCAAAATAAAAAGCCACCTGCAGGAAGACCTGAGGTGGCTTTTGAACCATGTGCAAGGTGCACCTGGAAAATGTTGGTGGGCCCTGAGTGACTCGAACACTCGACCAACGGATTAAGAGTCCGCTG
>NZ_DCXA01000156.1:4605-4897 GCF_002328915.1 Aquabacterium sp. UBA2148 | reverse complement strand
CCGCTGCTCTACCAACTGAGCTAAGAGCCCCTTTGCATCATCTGCATCGTTTTGATCGCCCGCATGCTGCGCAAACCAGCGATCAACGAAGACTTAGATTATAGACAGTTTTTTGAGCCACTGTCCAGCGCTGTGAATGTTTTTCAACACTTCCTTCACGCTGCCGGGCTTGATGAGCCCGAAAGGCTTTTTGCGATCGGCTCTCGCCTTTCGCTTTTTTGCTGTTTTAGCTTTTTAAGCTTTTGGTGGGTCGGGCGAGACTCGAACTCGCGACCAACGGATTAAAAGTCCG
>NZ_DCXA01000156.1:0-4550 GCF_002328915.1 Aquabacterium sp. UBA2148 | reverse complement strand
GGATTAAAAGTCCGCTGCTCTACCGACTGAGCTACCGACCCCCAGCAAAGCCTGCGATTGTAGCCCAGGTTTTCACCTCAAGTCCAGCCGG
The DNA here is from genome assembly GCF_002328915.1 of Aquabacterium sp. UBA2148. Lineage (NCBI taxonomy): Bacteria > Pseudomonadati > Pseudomonadota > Betaproteobacteria > Burkholderiales > Sphaerotilaceae > Aquabacterium > Aquabacterium sp. UBA2148. The sequence goes on along the minus strand of NZ_DCXA01000156.1, from coordinate 4,459 downwards.
GCAGCGAACTCAACGCTGCGGCGTTGCAGCCACGACTCGATCAATCAGCAGCGCCGCAGCCACCATGCCAAAGGTGGCTGTCACGGTGACGCTGGAGCCATAGCCTGCACAGTTCAGCGAGCCATCCACGGCCCCGGCCGCATCGACGTCGCCGAGCTCGCAGCGGTCTTGTGGAGGGCGCACAGCTTCACGCGAGAACACGCACGTCACGCCCATGCGCCCCTTGCGCGCCGCGCCGTGCCGCTGCCTCAGGCGCTGACGCAGGCTGGCCAGCAAGGGGTCGTGCGTGACATCGGCCAGATCGGCCACCTCCACCTGCTGCGGCTGCACCTTGCCCCCCGCGGCCCCCACGCACACCATGGCGCAGCGGTGCGCAATCGCCCAAGCTGCGATGGCGGCCTTGGCTCGCACCTGATCGCAACAGTCGATGACGCCGTCGAGCCGGTCGGCCTGCAGCAGCTGCGAAACGTTGTCCTCGTCGATGAACTCCTCGACCGCTTGCACCACGCAATCTGGGTGGATCCGGGCAATGCGGTCGCGCAAGGCGTGCACCTTGGCCTGCCCCAGCGTGTCCTCCAAGGCGTGCACCTGGCGGTTGATGTTGGACTCGGCCACTTGATCGAGGTCGATCAAGGTGAGCTCGGCCACGCCGCTGCGCGCCAGGGCCTCGGCCGTCCACGAGCCCACGCCACCGACGCCCACGACCGCGATGCGCGCACCGCGCAAGCGCTCGTAGCCTGCCGGGCCGTGCAATCGACGCAGCCCGCCAAAGCGTCGATCCGGATCAGGGCGACTGGCCTGGGCAAGCAGCTCGGCCTGGGTTTTGTTGGTCATGCGTCACCCGGGGCCGTTATCGGCCGTTGCGGCAGGGCGACGTCCTTCACGCCGGCAGCCTGGCTCCACAACGCGCTCATTTGCCCTTGCGCGCAGGCGCCTTGGGGGGCGCGAGCAGCAGCAGGCGATCGCGCGCGGCCTGCGCGGCCTCGGTCTGCGGATGCTGACGAACGAGTTGCTCAAGCGTGCGACGAGCCGCCTCGTTGTCTTTGAGCTCGGACTGGCAGTTGGCGATGGAGAGCATGGCCTCGGGGGCACGCAGGTGATCCGGGGCGCGCTCCACCAAAGCACGGAAAGCCTTGATGGCTTCCTTGTGGTCACGCAGGCCGTAGTGGGCATTGCCCAGCCAATACTGGGCAGACTCGGCGTACCCGGTTTGGGGGTAGCGCTTGAGGAATGCATTGAGGGCTGCGGCGCCACCAGCAAAGTCGGCGGCACGGAGGCGCGCGATGGCGTCATCGAAGGCGCGTTTTTCGTCGGCGTCGGCCAGGAAGGTCTTGCCGTCGACCGTCATCGATTGAGGCTCGAGCTTGCGCACGCGCTCGTCGAAAGCGGACTGGGCGTCTTTCTGCTTGCGCTGCAACTCGGAGGCGTCGCGCTGCAGCACCTCGACGCTGCCTCGCTGGCTGGCCACTTCGCCACGCAACAGCTCGATCTGGGCATTCATGTCGAGCAGGCTGCGGCGCAGTTGCTCCACTTGGGCGGACAAGGCCTGCAAGCGGGCGTCGGCTGACTCCGCATCCTGCTTGCGCTGCTGGCGCATTTCCAGGATGGCACGGCGAGCTTCGTCGTCATCGAAGATGCCCGCGTGCGACGTCAGGGGCGCGATCAAGGCAGCCAGGCAAACAGCCTGGCACAGGGCCAGGCCGCGCCAGCGCCCCATGCGGATGGTGAGGGGCGCGAAGTTCATCAACGGTCCTTGATTTCAGCGCGACGGTTCTGGGCCCACGCCTCTTCGGTGCCACCTTGGGCGGCAGGGCGCTCTTCGCCGAAGCTCACGGCCTCGACCTGGTCGGCCGACACGCCCAGCAGGGTCAGGGACTTCTGAACGGCCTCGGCGCGCTTTTGGCCCAGGGCCAGGTTGTACTCGCGGCCACCGCGCTCGTCGGTGTGGCCTTCGACGATGATCTTCTTGGCCTTGTTGGCGTTCAGGCGCTTGGCGTGGCCGGCGATGCCGTCACGGAACTCGTCCTTGACGATGAAGCTGTCGAAATCGAAGTAGACGACCTTGGGCAGGTTGCCGAAAGCAGCGTCGTTGGCAGTCGGGTCGACCACCACCGGGGTGATGTTGCTGGCGGCGGTGCCACGACCATCGTTCAGGCCCTTGCTGGCGTCTTCGATGGGTGCTGCCTTGCCGGCGTTTTCGTCGAGCTTGACGTTGGAGCCGCAGGCGCCGAGCAAGGCTGCAGCGGCGAGGGCGGTGCCCAGCAGGGCGAAGCGAGAGAGGAAGGGGCGAGCGGTGTGTTGCATGGGTTTCTCCTGGAAAGACGAGGTCAGCGTCGTTGGGTGAGGTAAGGCCCCCAGACCGGCTCGCGCACATCGGCGACCTGGGTGGTCAGCTTGGCCTTGATGCGGCCATCGAGCGTGCTGGTCATGAGGACTTCCCGGCCTTGCAGCCGGGTGGCGTAAATCAGTTGCCTGCTGTTGGGCGCGAAGCCGGGGCTTTCGTCGTCGCGGGTCTCGGTGATGGCCTTGACCTGGCCGCTGGAGAGGTCCATCACGTGGACCTTGTAGCCGCGCTCGACCTGGCCCACGTAGGCCAGCCAGCGCCCATCAGGGCTGATGGCCGGGCTGATGTTGTACGCACCCGAGAAGGTGACGCGCTGAGCGCTGCCACCGGCCACCGGCACACGGTAGACCTGGGGGCTGCCGCCGCGGTCGCTGACGAAGTAGAGCGTGGCGCCGTCAGGCGACCAGGTCGCCTCGGTGTCGATGGCGCTGCTTTGCGTCAGGCGCCTTGTGCTGCCCCCGTCGACGTCGAGGATGTGGATCTGCGAGCCGCCATCGCGGCTGAGCGTGACAGCGAGCTGGCGGCCATCGGGCGACCAGGCCGGCGCGCTGTTGCTGCCTTTGAAGCCGGCCACCACGCGGCGGCGGCCCGAGGCCACATCGTGCACGATGACCACGGGCTTGCCGGTCTCGAACGAAACATAGGCCAGGTTGCGGCCATCGGGCGACCAGGCCGGCGAGATGATGGGTTGGCTGCTGGCCAGCGGCACCTGCGCCCCCTCGCCGTCGGCATCGGCCACGATGAGCTGATGCTGCTTGCCCACCTTGCTGACATAGGCGATGCGGGTGGCAAAGGCGCCGCGGTCACCGGTGAGTTTCTCGAAGATGTCGTCGGCGATGCGGTGGGCCATCAGGCGCAGGTCACCAGGGTGCACGGCCTGCGACAGGCCCCCCAGGTCCTTGCCCTTGAGCGCGTCCCAGAGGCGGTAACGCACATCCCAGCGACCATCGGCCAACTGGGCAACAGAGCCCGCCACCAGGGCATCGACACCACGCCCCTTCCAGTCCGACAGGACTGGCTTGCTGGCGTCGTCAAGCTGGGTGGACCCAGCGTCCGTGGCCTTGAACAGCCCGCTGCGTTCAAGGTCGGCCTGGATCACGGCGGACAGGGCAACGGGGCAACGCCCCTCGTCGCGGAAGCGGGCGATGGCGATCGGGACCTGGGTGGCGCCGACGCCGGAGATCTCGACGCGAAACTGAGCCAGGGCCGAGGCCACTGGTGCGCCGGCACCCATGGCCAGCAGGGCCGAGCCCCCGAGCAGACGCAGACAGGCCGAACGTCGTGAATCTGGCGAATCAGGCGAATCGGAAATGGTCATGGGGCGAATCAAAACAGCGGAGCGGATCCTGGGGATCACAGAGATGGAGCACCCCCGATTGTGCCGTGGCTTGGCGGCATCTTCGCTTGGCTGGCCTGGTGAGCCGACGCGTTTCGGGTCAACTTCTGTAAAGCCAGGCAGCCGAGGCAGACGTCAAAGCAGCACGATGTCGTACTGCTCAGGCGACATCGAGGGCTCGGTGCGCAACGACACGGGCTTGCCGATGAAGTCACTCAGACCCGCCAGGTGGGCGCTCTCTTCGTCGAGCAGCATCTCCACCACGGCGGCGCTGGCCACAACACGGAACTCCTTGGGGTTGAACTGCCGGGCCTCGCGCAAGATCTCGCGCAGGATGTTGTAGCAGACGGTGCGCGCGGTCTTGACCTGCCCCCTGCCTTCGCAGGTCGGGCAAGGCTCGCACAGCATGTGGGCCAGCGACTCGCGGGTGCGTTTGCGCGTCATCTCGACCAGGCCCAGCGGCGAGAACCCGCTGACCGTGACCTTGGTGCGGTCGCGCCCGAGCTGCTTGCGGAACTCGGCCAGCACGTTGTCGCGGTGGTCCTCGCGCAGCATGTCGATGAAGTCGATGATGATGATGCCGCCGAGGTTGCGCAAACGCAGTTGCCGAGCGATGGCTTGCGCAGCCTCCAGGTTGGTCTTGAAGATGGTGTCGTCGAAGTTGCGCGCGCCCACGTAGCCACCGGTGTTGACGTCGACGGTGGTCAGCGCCTCGGTCTGGTCGACGATGAGGTAGCGGCCGGACTTGAGCTCGACGCGGCGGGCCAGCGCGCGCTCGA
>NZ_DCXA01000277.1:0-14430 GCF_002328915.1 Aquabacterium sp. UBA2148 | reverse complement strand
GGTCAGCGATGGCGTCATCGCCGTGGACCAGGGCGAGCGCATCCTGACGCTCAACCCACGCATGGCTCAGTGGCTGGGTGTGGCGCCCACCGACTGGATCGGGCAGGTGCTCGGGCGCGTCTGCCCGGAGCTGAGCCTGCAGAACACCTTGCGCCTGGGGCAGCCGGAGCTCGAGTCGATCGAGCGCGTCAAGGGCAAGGCGCTGATCGTCAGCCGCCAGCCCATCCTCGAGCAAGGGGTGCTGACCGGCGCGGTGCTCACGGCGCAGGACCCGATCTCCATCCAGCGGGTCGACCGGCACATCCGCGCACGCATCCAGCCGCACCAGGCGGCTCGATCGCGCTACGAGCTGTCGGGCTTCGTCGGGCGCAGTGCCGCTGCCCAGCGCGTGCAGGCCCTGGCCGAGCGCTGCGCGCAAAGCCCGGCCACCGTGCTGCTGCTGGGCGAGAGCGGCACCGGCAAGGAGCTGGTGGCGCAAGGCATTCACCGCGCCAGCGATCGCCGTGACATGCCCTTTGTCGCCGTCAACTGCGCAGCCATGAGCGAGGCGCTGCTCGAAAGCGAGCTGTTCGGGTACGAAGAAGGGGCCTTCACCGGTGCACGCCGGGGTGGCAAGGTCGGGCTGTTCGAGGCGGCGCACCGGGGCACCATCTTCCTCGACGAGATCGGTGAGATGCCGCTGCCCCTGCAGACCCGCTTGCTGCGCGTCTTGCAGGAGCGAGAGGTGCTGCGCGTGGGGGCCACCGAGCCCGTGCCCGTTCAGCTGCGCGTGATCGCCGCCACGCACCGGGATCTGGCTGAGCGCGTGGCGCAAGGCACGTTCCGACTCGACCTCTACTACCGGCTCAACATCCTGCGGATCGAGGTGCCCGCCTTGCGCGAGCGCCTCGAAGACCTGCCCGAGATCGTGCAGGCCCTGCTGCAGCGCCAACTCGTTCGCCTGAGTGCCGCGGGCGCGCCCGCTCAGCGCTCGGTGTGGCTGCAGCGCGGGCAGGCGATGTCGCCCCTGCTCGCAGCCCTGTTGCAGCAGGCCCCGAGTCACCCGTGGCCGGGCAATGTGCGCGAGCTCGACAACGTGGTCGAGCGCTTGCTGGCTTGCGTGGCAGACGAGGACCTGCGTGGGCTGCAGACGCCGCAGCAGGCTCGGGACATGCTGCGCAGCCTGGCTCCCGAGCTGTTTGCCTCAGGGGGGGCGCACCAGCCAATCGGCGCCATGGGCATGAGCATGGGCGCGGGCTCGATGCCGGGCGAGAGGTCTCGCATCGAAGCCGTGCTGGCTGCCTGCGCCGGCGACCGCGCGCAAGCCGCGCGTCAACTGGGCATCAGCCGCACGACTTTGTGGCGCAAACTCAAAGGGCCCTGAAGAGGGCCCTGGGTGAGGTGGTGCGCGAGGAGGGCGCTCAGCCCTGGCGCCGACGCATCGCACCCACGGCCGCCACGCCCATGGCCAGCAGCAACCAGCTCGAGGGCTCGGGCACCGCCGGGGTCACGCCGCCTGCCGTCACCGAGATGCCGTCGATGCCCAGGTAGGCCTTGTCTGCTTGGGCCAGGCGGAAGGAAAGCAGCTGAGATGCCGAAGTGGCCACGAAGGTCAGCGACTGGGTGGCCCAGCTCGAAGACAGGCTCAGCGTCGCACCTTGGCCGATGCTGGCGCCGTCGAGCGCCACGCCGATCGCGTTGCTGCCCAGGTAGGAGTCGACCGAGTTGTTGATCCCGAAGTTGGCGGCCTGCCAGCTCACGGTGTAGGTCTGTCCGATGCTCAGACCGCTGAGGGTCTGGCCGAAACTCTCGAAGTAACTGCCGTTGGCGCCCAGGCCCACCCAGGTGCCGCCATCGGGCGAATCGGTGGGCGCCACGCCAAAGGAAAGCCAGCCCGACACCCCGACGTTGCTCGTCGGGTCCATCGTGTCGGGCGTGCCTGCCAGCACCGTCCAGCCGGTTGGCACATCCATGTTGGCGATGCTGCCGTTGAGTGAGCCGTTGACGACCAGCGATTCGGCGCGGGCGGTGAAGGCTGCGAGCAGCAGGACAGACAGGGTGGCGATGCGGATGGGTTTCATGGTGCGCTTGTTACAACATGTACAACGGTTTGGATCCTAGGCGTTCGGGTTGCTGAGCGGGGCACCGTCACCCCCCGCCAACAGGGGGCGAGTGCCGTCATTTCCGCCATGCACGTGATGGATTCACGGCGCGGGCAACACACCTTCACGAAGCGCCGCCTGAACCCTGGCTGGCACAATCTCGCCACCCCAGCCCCCAACCTCGCCTGCATGACGCAAGAGTCCCTTCGCGTGTTGTCGCTCATCCCGCCGATGACGCAGCTCAACACGCCTTACCCGTCCACCGCTTACCTCACCGGGTTCCTGCGGTCGCAAGGCGTGCAGGCGCAGCAGGAAGACCTGGCGCTGGCGCTGGTGCTGCGACTGCTCTCTCGCGAGGGCCTGTCTCGGGTCAGGGCCGTGGCCGACGCCATGCCGGCGAAAGCCCGCAGCGCTGCCGTGGCCTCGTTCGTGGATCAGGCCGACGCCTACCTCGCCACCATCGGCCGCGTCATCGCCTTCCTGCAAGGCACGGACGCCACGCTGGCCCACCGCATCGCCGGCCGAGGCTACCTGCCCGAAGGACCGCGCTTCGCCTCGCTGGAGGCTTACGCTGGCGCGCTGGCCGACGACGACGGCGGCGACCCACTGGCCTGGGCCTTTGGCGCCTTGGGGCTGCAGGACCGCGCACGGCACATCGCCACGCTCTACCTCAACGACCTGGCCGACGTGCTGCGTGATGCGGTTGATGCGCGCTTCGAGTTCGTGCGCTACGCCGAGCAGATCGCCATGAGCCAGCCCAGCTTCGAGCCGCTGGCGGCCGCGCTGGCTGCGCCGCTCAACCTGATCGACACCACGCTGACCGAGCTGACGCTCGACGCCATCGCTCGCCACCGACCCACGGTGGTGCTGCTGTCGGCGCCATTCCCCGGCAACGTCTACGCAGCCTTTCGCATCGCCCAGGCCATCAAGGCCCATCATCCCGGTGTCGTCACCGTGCTGGGTGGCGGCTTCGTCAACACCGAGCTGCGCGAGCTGGCCGAGCCCCGCGTCTTCGACTTCTTCGACTTCGTCACGCTCGACGCGGGTGAGCGCCCCTTGTTGGCCTTGCTCGAACACGTGCAGGGCCGCCGCAGCCGCGAGCGCCTGGTGCGCACCTTCGTGCGCGATGACGCGGGTGTCGTCAAGCTCGGGAAGTGGCAGGAGCCCGACGTGCCCTTCAACGACGTCGGCACGCCCACCTGGGACGGCCTGCCGCTGAACAGCTACCTGTCGCTGCTGGACATGCTCAACCCCATGAACCGGCTGTGGTCCGACGGGCGCTGGAACAAGCTCACCGTGGCCCACGGCTGCTACTGGAAGAAGTGCAGCTTCTGCGACGTCAGCCTGGACTACATCTCGCGCTACGAGGCGGCGTCGGCCACCGTGCTGGTCGATCGCATCGAGGCCATCGTCGCCGAGACGGGGCAGACAGGCTTTCACTTTGTGGACGAGGCCGCGCCCCCGAAGGTGCTGCGAGCCCTGGCCGAAGAGCTGCTGCGCCGCGGCGTGCAGATCAGCTGGTGGGGCAACGTGCGCTTTGAAAAAACCTTCACGCCCGAGCTGTGCCAGCTGCTGGCCGACAGCGGCTGCATCGCCATATCGGGTGGCCTGGAGGTGGCCTCTGATCGCCTGCTGCAATTGATGAAGAAGGGCGTGTCCGTCGAGCAGGTCGCGCGCGTGACGCGGGCGTTCGCCGACGCCGGCATCATGGTGCACGCCTACCTGATGTATGGCTTCCCAACGCAAACCGTGCAGGACACGGTCGACGCGCTGGAGTACGTGCGCCAGCTCTTCGAGCAGGGCTGCATTCACTCTGGCTTCTTCCACCGCTTTGCCTGCACGGTGCACTCGCCCGTGGGGCTGAATCCGGCCGAGTACGGCATCGAGCTCATGCCCTTGCCCGAGGGCAGTTTTGCCCGCAACGACGTCGGCTTCACCGACCCGACGGGTGTGGATCACGACCGCCTCGGCCTGGCGCTCAAGAAGGCCATCTACAACTTCATGCACGGCTTCCTGCTGGAGCAGGACGTGCGCGCCTGGTTTGACGTGCGCGTGCCCCGCCCGACGGTGCCCAGGCACTTCATCGAGCGCGCACTGGCGCGGCACTGAACGAGGGCTGCCCCTCGGGCCAGCGCACTCGCTCGATCAGAGTCCGCCGAAGAATCGTTCCTCCACCTCCGCCGGCAGCGGCTGCCCGGTCACCCAGGCGCGCTCCAGCACGTACCAGTGGTGACGGTAACTCGCGCGGTCGTGCAGCACCCCGTGGTGAGAGATGGGTGCCCAGTGCTCGGCCTGGGCCGCCAGCAAGATTTCCACCGCGTCATCGACCTCGGCCACCACGGGCGTGAACGCATCCAGGATCACCGGGATCTGGGCTGGGTGGATGCTCCACATGCGCGTGTAGGCCAACTCGCGTGCGGCCTTGGTGGCCGCCTTGAGCAGCGCCCGCGTGTCCTTGAACTCCGTGACCACGCCATGCGAAGGCGTGATGCGCGCCGCGTGACACGCAGCCGAGATCTCGACCTTGGCGCGCAGCACCAGCGGGTGTGCGAACTGTCCTTCGGCACCCATGGCCGATGCCGGGATCGCCCCGCGGTGCTCCGAAACGAAATCCATCAGCCCGAAGGACAGCGACTCGAAGCCCGGCAGCCGCGCGATGCTCGCGACCTCCTGCACCCCCCGGTGGGTTTCGATCAGCCCGTGGACTGGCAGCGCGCGCGTGACACCGTGGCGTTCGCGCGCCGACTGGATGGCGTGCAGCACGCGGCCGGCGTCCACCTCACCGTCGATCTTGGGCACCATGATGTAGGCCAGTCGCTCGCCGACCCGGCGCACCAGGGTGTCCACGTCCTCCTCGAAATGCCGGTGACGCAGGTCGTGCACCCGCACGCCCACCCGTCCATGCGCATTCAAGGGGCTGTTGATGAGGCCGCAGACCAGGTCGAGCTGCTCGGCTTCACCGCCCACCGGCGCGCCGTCCTCCAGGTCCAGCGTCACGTCGAAGACCGCGCGCCCTGAGTCCTGTGCCATGTCGGCCTGCAGCTTCAGGCTTTTGAGCATGCGCTCCTCCACGCCCGCGTAGTGATCGCAAACGGGCAAGGCGGCCGGGTGCGGCTCGGTGCCAAAGAGGGCTTGGCGAGGGTGGATGGACGTCAGTGTGGACATGTGGTGTGGGCGCGGGTGAGGTCTGGCGGGGGGGCAGGGTGCTTTGATCGGCTTGTCCGTGATGAAAGTCACGCCAGGCGCCATCTTGGTGCGTGCTTGCCATCATGTGAAGCCGCCTGACTGCCGAAAGTTTACGCAGTTGCGTGCGGTCTTGGTTGATCGGATGCAACCCCGATCCGGATCAGGTTCTCCCTCGCCGGTCGGCGACACACGCGACTGGACGAACCGATGAGACTCAACGACTTGAAACTGGGCTCCCGACTCGGCCTGGGCTTTGGCCTGGTGCTGCTGCTGGCGGCTTTGATTTCCCTGGTGGGATGGCTCCGACTGGGCAGCACGCTGGATGGCATCGAGCGCACCCACGATGCGACCGAGCGCGCCAACAGCGCTCAGCGTTGGGAAGCCCTGACCCTGTTGAACGTCAACCGCACCCTGGCGATCGCCAAATCGGGTGGTCACGCCGACGTCAAAGCCCACTACGCGCCGCTCATCAAGGCCACCTCGGCCGAGATCAGCGAACTGCAAAAAGGACTGGAAGCGGCCATCAGCGACGACGCCGAGCGCGCCCAGTTCCAGGAAATCGCCGATCACCGCAAGGTCTACATCGCCTCTCGCGACAACATCTTCGGCTTGCTCGATCTTGACGATCCGGGCGCCAAGGAGGCCCTCAACGGGCAATTGATGCCCGCAGCCGAGCGCTACCTGGCAGCCATCCACGCGTTTCAGGTTCACCAGCGCGAGGTCGCCGAAGCCACCAACCAGGCCATCACCGCCGCAGCGCAACAGGCACGCCTGATCCTGATGGTGCTGGGCGCGGCCTGCCTGGTCACCGGTGCGATTTTCGCCTGGCGCATCACCCGCTCCGTGACCCGCCCCCTGTCGGCGGCTGCGCAAGCCACCCGCATCATCGCCTCGGGAGACCTGACCCAGAAGGTCGAGGCCCATGGCCACGACGAGGTGGCCGACATGGTCGGCAGCCTGCACGAGATGCAGGAGTCGCTGCGCCGCATCGTCCATGAAATCCACGTCTGCACCGACGGCATTGCGACGGCCAGCAACGAAGTCGCTGCTGGCAGCATGGACCTGTCGGGCCGCACCGAGCAGGCCGCCTCCAGCCTGGAAGAAACCGCCTCTTCCATGGAGCAGATTTCCGGCACCATCCGCCAAACCGCCGACTCGGCCCGCATGGCCACGCAGTTGGCCCAAAGCGCCGTGAGCGCCGCCACGCAAGGTGGTCAGGTTGTCTCGCAAGTGATGACGACGATGCAGGCCATCACCGACAGCTCCAAGCGCATCGCAGACATCATCGCTGTCATCGACGGCATTGCCTTTCAGACCAACATCCTGGCCTTGAATGCCGCCGTGGAAGCCGCTCGCGCGGGCGAACAGGGCCGGGGCTTCGCGGTGGTGGCCGCAGAAGTGCGGGCGCTGGCCCAGCGCGTGGCCGAAGCAGCCAGAGAGGTGCGCACGCTCATCAGCACCTCGGTCGAGCAGGTCTCGTCCGGCTCGGCCCTGGTCCAGGATGCGGGCACCTCGATGAGCGCCATCGTCGAGTCGGTTCAGCGCGTCAACGACATCATCGACGAGATCTCGACCGCCGCTTCCGAGCAGTCCGATGGCATCTCGCAGGTCAACCTCGCTGTCACCAACATGGACCAGATGACCCAGCAGAACGCGGCCTTGGTCGAAGAGTCGGCCGCTGCAGCCGAAAGCCTCAAGGACCAGTCCAGCCGGCTCACGCAGGTCATCTCCGTTTTGCGCATCGCAGGTTGAACGGGCAGGGCAGGGGCGCGAAGGCCCTGGCATGCTCCCATGAAAAAAGCCGACCGGCCTGGGGCCCGTCGGCTTTTGTCTTGCTGGGGTGAAAGGGCCAGGCCCCTTCACCGATCAGCGCATCACAGCAGGTGCTTGACGCCGTCTTGTTCGCCTTGCAGCTCGGCCAGGGTCTTGTTGATGCACTCTTGCGAGAAGGCATCGATCTCCAGGCCTTCGACGATCTTGTACTCGCCGTTGTTGGTGATCACGGGGAAACCGAACACGATGCCGGCGGGGATGCCGTATTCGCCGTTCGAGGGCACGCCCATGGTGACCCATTCGCCGTTGGAGCCCAGGGCCCAGTCACGGATGTGGTCGATGGCGGCGTTGGCAGCCGAAGCGGCCGACGACAGGCCGCGAGCGGCGATGATGGCGGCGCCACGCTTGCCCACGGTGGGCAGGAAGGTGTCGGCGTTCCAGACCTGGTCGTTGACCAGGTCCTTGATCGACTTGCCGTTGGTGGTGGCGAAGCGGTAGTCGGCGTACATGGTGGGCGAGTGGTTGCCCCACACGGTCAGCTTCTTGATGTCGCCAACCTTGGTGCCGGTCTTGGCGGCCAGTTGCGAAGCGGCGCGGTTGTGGTCCAGGCGCAGCATGGCGGTGAAGTTCTTGGCCGGCAGGTCCGGGGCCGACTTCATGGCGATGTAGGCATTGGTGTTGGCGGGGTTGCCGACGACCAGCACCTTGACGTTGCGCGAAGCGACAGCGTTCAGTGCCTTGCCTTGGGCCGTGAAGATCTGGGCGTTGGCGGCCAGCAGGTCGGCGCGCTCCATGCCGGGGCCACGGGGACGAGCACCCACCAGCAGGGCGTAGTCGGTGTCCTTGAAGGCTTGCAGCGGGTCGCTGTGGGCTTCGATGCCGGCCAGCAGCGGGAAGGCGCAGTCTTCCAGTTCCATGATCACGCCCTTCAGGGCGTTCTGGGCCTTCTCATCGGGGATTTCCAGCAGTTGCAGGATGACAGGCTGATCCTTGCCCAGCATTTCGCCCGAGGCGATGCGGAACAGGAGGGCGTAACCGATTTGGCCAGCGGCGCCGGTGACGGCGACGCGAACGGGGGCTTTGCTCATGGCAACTCCGATGTGAGAGAAGGGGGTAAAAGGAAGACCGCAAGTGTAGCGTCGCGCGGCAGTCTAGGGACAAGCGCGAGCGGCGTCAATGATCTTCTGTCTTATATAAGACATCTTTCATTCGATCATGGACTTTGACTTGCAGATGTGGTGCAATGGCGCCCGTTCGAGCGAGCCTGACCCGGGCGCGGCTCGGCCAAGCTTGAGCTTGATCCACCCGATCACTCTGACACAACAAGACACGCTGTGGTGACCCCTCCGCCCATGACCGCCGCCTCGCAGACGCCGCCCGCCGGCTCGGGCGCACCTGTCTCGGCGACCCCCGCAGCCGCGAGCCCTGCGCTGAACGCCCCATCGTTCAGTCCGCTCTACCAGCAGATCAAAACCCTGATTCTGCGCAGCCTGCAAGGCGGCGAGTGGCGCCCCGGCGAGGCCATTCCCTCCGAAATCGACCTGGCCGCCCGCTTCAAGGTCAGCCAGGGCACCGTGCGCAAGGCCGTTGACGAACTCGCGGCCGAAAACCTGCTGGTGCGCCGCCAGGGCAAGGGCACGTTCGTGGCCACCCACGCCGAAGAGCAGGTCCAGTACCGCTTCCTGCGCCTGGCCTCCGAGCCTGCCACCGCAGCCCAAGGCTCCACCCACCGCGAATTCCTCGATTGCCGTCGCATGCCTGCGCCCGCAGACGTGGCCGCTGTGCTGCAGCTGCGCCCCGAAGATTCGGTGGTCGAGGTGCGACGCGTGCTGCACTTCTCGGGTCAGCCCGTGGTGCTGGACGACATCTGGTTGCCTGCGCCCCTTTTCAAGGGCCTGACCGCCGAGCGCCTGAGCGAGTACCGTGGCCCGATGTACGGCCTGTTTGAATCCGAATTCGGCGTGCGCATGATCCGCGCCGAAGAAAAAATCCGCGCCGTCTCGGCGGACGAGGGCGTGGCCGCCTTGCTGAAAGTGGCGCCTGGCACCCCGTTGCTGAGCGTCGAGCGCCTGGCCTTCACCTATGGTGATCAGCCGGTCGAGTTGCGCCGCGGCCTGTACCGAACCGACCGGCACTACTACCGCAACGAACTGAGTTAGTGCCTGATTCCCCAGTTTTCGCCGCTGCCGCGGCTTGTCTCAAAGATGTCGACGGCAGGGGTGAGATACCGGGCTTGGTGATTGCCCTAAAATCGCCGGCTTATTTCGACAGTTTTTTGACGCTCGGCAGGAGCCCACACAACATGGCAGACAACGCGAAAACCCCACGCCCCGTCTATCGGAACATCCACGTCACGGACATCGTCTCGTACCGCCTGCCTCCGGCTGGCATCGTGTCGATCCTGCACCGCATCAGCGGCGCCGTCATGTTCCTGCTGATGCCCTTCATCATCTGGATGTTCGACAACAGCGTCACCTCGGAAATCTCGTACGACGAGTTCACCTCGGTGTTCGCCGGCGACTTCGGCTGGTTCTTCAAGCTGATCGCCCTGGGTCTGATCTGGGCCTACCTGCACCACTTCGTCTCCGGCGTTCGCCACCTGATCATGGACGCCACCCACCGCGTCACCAAGGAGCAGGGCAAGTCGTCGGCCATCGTGACCCTGGTGCTGGGTTTCGGCCTGACCGCCGTGCTGGGCCTCAAGCTCTTCGGCCTGTTCTGACCGCTGACAGCCGCCCCACCGCCTGATCCCCGCCCTTCCTCAGGAAAACAACCATGTCCCAAAACTACGGTACCAAGCGCATCGTCACGGGTGCGCACTACGGCCTGCGTGACTGGCTTGCCCAGCGCGTCACCGCCGTGCTGATGGCCCTGTTCACCATCGCTTTGCTCGTCCAGGTCATCTTCTGCGTGGACACCCTCGACTACTACAGCTGGTCCGGCATCTTCGCCCAGCAGTGGATGAAGACCCTGACCTTCGTGGTCATCGTCTCGATGCTGTACCACACCTGGGTCGGCATCCGTGACATCTGGATGGACTACATCAAGCCCGTTGGCGTGCGCCTGTCCCTGCAGGTGTTCACCATCGTCTGGCTGGTCGGCTGCGCCGGCTGGGCCATCCAAGTGCTCTGGAGACTGTAAGAAATGACTGCCATCGCTAACTCCCTCCCCACCCGCAAGTTCGACGTCGTCATCGTCGGTGCCGGCGGCTCCGGCATGCGCGCTTCGCTGCAGCTTTCCCTGGCTGGCCTGAACGTCGCTGTCCTCTCCAAGGTCTTCCCGACCCGCTCGCACACCGTGGCTGCCCAAGGGGGCATCGGTGCCTCGCTGGGCAACATGTCCGAAGACAACTGGCACTATCACTTCTTCGACACCGTCAAGGGCTCCGACTGGCTCGGCGACCAGGACGCCATCGAATTCATGTGCCGCGAAGCCCCGAAGGTCGTGTACGAACTCGAACACTTCGGCATGCCCTTCGACCGCAACCCCGACGGCACCATCTACCAGCGTCCGTTCGGCGGCCACACCGCCAACTACGGTGAAAAGCCCGTGCAACGCGCGTGCGCTGCGGCTGACCGCACCGGCCACGCCCTGCTGCACACGCTGTACCAGCAAAACGTCAAGGCCCGCACCCAGTTCTTCGTGGAATGGATGGCCCTGGACATCATCCGCGACGCCGACGGTGACGCCGTGGGCGTGACCGCCCTGGAGATGGAAACCGGCGACGTGCACGTGCTGCACGCCAAGACGGTGCTGTTCGCCACCGGTGGCGCCGGCCGCATCTACCAGGCTTCCACCAACGCCTTCATCAACACCGGCGACGGCCTGGGCATGGCGGCTCGCGCCGGCATCCCGCTGGAAGACATGGAGTTCTGGCAGTTCCACCCCACCGGCGTGGCCGGCGCGGGCGTGCTGCTGACCGAAGGCTGCCGTGGCGAAGGCGCGATCCTGCGCAACAGCAACGGCGAGCGCTTCATGGAACGCTACGCCCCCACCCTGAAGGACCTGGCCCCGCGTGACTTCGTGTCCCGCTCGATGGACCAGGAAATCAAGGAAGGCCGTGGCTGCGGTCCCAACAAGGACTACGTCCTGCTGGACATGACCCACCTCGGCGCCGAGACCATCATGAAGCGCCTGCCTTCGGTGTTCGAGATCGGCCACAACTTCGCCAACGTCGACATCACCAAGGAGCCGATCCCCGTGGTGCCGACCATCCACTACCAGATGGGTGGCATCCCGACCAACGTGTACGGCCAGGTGGTCGTGCCCAAGAACGGCAAGCACAACGACATCATCAACGGCCTGTACGCCGTGGGCGAGTGCTCCTGCGTGTCGGTGCACGGCGCCAACCGCCTGGGCACCAACTCGCTGCTGGACCTGGTCGTGTTCGGCCGCGCCGCAGGCAACCACATCGTCGAGACCAACCTCAAGACGAAGAACCACAAGCCGCTGCCCAAGGACGCCGCCGACTACACCTTGTCGCGCCTGGCTCGCCTCGATTCGGCCAAGAACGGCGAGTACTCGCAAGACGTGGCCAACGAGATCCGCGCCACCATGCAGAAGCACGCCGGTGTGTTCCGCACCCAGAAGTCCATGGACGAAGGCGTGCAGCGCATCGCCGCCGTGCGCGAGCGCGTCAAGGCCATCGGCCTGAAGGACAACTCCAAGGTCTTCAACACCGCCCGCATCGAAGCGCTGGAAGTCGACAACCTGATCGAAGCCGCACAAGCCACCATGGTGGCCGCTGCAGCCCGTCCGGAGAGCCGTGGTGCCCACGCCCACGACGACTTCCCCAACCGCGACGACGCCAACTGGATGAAGCACTCGCTGTGGTACTCCGAAGGCAGCCGCCTGGACTACAAGCCCGTGAACCTGACGCCGCTGACCGTCGAGTCCGTGCCGCCCAAGGTCCGCACCTTCTGATTTCGTAGCGCCCCACACCTAGGAATCGAACATGAGCACTCAAAAGCGCACCTTCCAGATCTATCGCTACGACCCCGACAAGGACGCCAAGCCCTACATGCAGACCATCGAGATCGAACTCGACGGCAACGAACGCATGCTGCTGGACGCCCTGGTCAAGCTCAAGGCGGTCGACCCGACCCTGTCTTTCCGCCGCTCCTGCCGCGAAGGCGTCTGCGGTTCGGACGCCATGAACATCAACGGCAAGAACGGCCTGGCCTGCCTGACCAACATGCGCACCCTGCCGGGTACCGTGGTGCTCAAGCCCCTGCCTGGCCTGCCCGTGGTCCGCGACCTGATCGTGGACATGACGCAGTTCTTCAAGCAGTACAACTCGATCAAGCCTTACCTCGTCAACGACACGCCGCCGCCCGAAAAAGAGCGCCTGCAGTCGCCTGAAGAGCGCGAAGAGCTCGACGGCCTGTACGAGTGCATCCTGTGCGCCAGCTGCTCGACCAGCTGCCCCAGCTTCTGGTGGAACCCCGACAAGTTCGTCGGTCCCGCCGGCCTGCTGCAGGCCTACCGCTTCATCGCCGACAGCCGCGACGAAGCCACGGCCGACCGCCTGGACAACCTGGAAGACCCGTACCGCCTGTTCCGCTGCCACTCCATCATGAACTGCGTGGACGTGTGCCCCAAGGGCCTCAACCCCACGAAGGCCATTGGCAAGATCAAGGAACTGATGGTCAAGCGCGCCGTCTGATCCCAATCCTGAAACCTGCTTGCGTCCATGACCGACACCACCTTGCCTGATGCCAACGCCACGCCCGACGAGGACGTGCTGCGGCGTCTTCGCTGGCGGTGTCGCCGTGGGCTGCTCGAGAACGACATCTTCATCGATCGGTTTTTCGAGCAGCACGGAGCGAGCCTGACCAATTCGCTGGTACAGGGCTTGCTTGAATTGATGGACCTGTCTGACAATGATTTGCTGGATCTGCTGCTGGCCCGCAAGGAGCCGGAGGGCGAGCTGGACAACGCCGAAGTCAGGCGCGTGCTGTCTCTGATGAGGGTGTCTCCGGCTTGATGTTCTGTCGCCTGCGCCACCCGATGCGTGATGGTGCGGTGCAACTTCGGACCATAATGGCGACCTCGGGTTGTCACCAGTCTGGCCGCCCTCGACCCACAACGATTTTTCCCAAAAGACCGACCCCTAGGAGTGCTCATGACACCGTCCGACGTGAAAGCCACCCTGTCGTTTTCTGACGGCAGCCCCAGCATGGACTTGCCCATCTACAAGGGCTCCATCGGCCCGGATGTGATTGACATCCGCAAGCTGTACGCCCAGAGCGGCAAGTTCACCTACGACCCTGGCTTCCTGTCGACCGCGTCGTGCAACTCGAAGATCACCTACATCGACGGTGACAAGGGCGAGCTGCTGTATCGCGGCTACCCCATCGAGCAGTTGGCCACCAACTGCGACTTCCTGGAAACCTGCTACCTGCTGCTCAACGGCGAACTGCCGAACGCATCGCAGAAGGATGAATTCGTCAACCGCGTGACCAACCACACGATGGTCAACGAGCAGATGCAGTTCTTCCTGCGCGGCTTCCGCCGTGACGCCCACCCGATGGCCGTCATGACGGGCCTCGTGGGTGCCCTGTCGGCCTTCTATCACGACAGCACCGACATCAACAACCCCGAGCACCGCAAGATCGCCGCGATCCGTTTGATCGCCAAGATGCCCACGCTCGTGGCGATGGCCTACAAGTACTCGATCGGTCAGCCGTTCATCTACCCGAAGAACAACCTGTCCTACACCGAGAACTTCATGCACATGATGTTCGCGACGCCGTGCGAAGACTACAAGGTCAACGACGTGCTGGTGCGCGCCATGGACCGCATCTTCATCCTGCACGCCGACCACGAGCAGAACGCCTCGACCTCGACGGTTCGCCTGTGCGGCTCGTCCGGCACCAACCCGTTCGCCGCCATCGCCGCTGGCGTGGCCTGCCTGTGGGGCCCCGCTCACGGTGGCGCCAACGAAGCTGCCCTGAACATGCTGGAAGAAATCCAGAAGAAGGGTGGCGTCGAGAAGATCGGTGAGTTCATCGCCGAGGTCAAGGACAAGAACTCGGCCACCAAGCTGATGGGCTTCGGTCACCGCGTCTACAAGAACTACGACCCGCGCGCCAAGCTGATGCGCGAAACCTGCCACGAAGTGCTGACCGAGCTGGGCCTGGAAAACGATCCGATGTTCAAGCTGGCCATGGCGCTCGAGAAGATCGCCCTGGAAGACGAATACTTCGTCGCCCGCAAGCTGTACCCGAACGTCGACTTCTACTCCGGCATCGTGCAGCGCGCCATCGGCATCCCCGTGCAGCTGTTCACCGCGATCTTCGCGCTGGCCCGCACTGTCGGCTGGATCGCCCAGCTCGACGAAATGATTGGCGATCCCGAGTACAAGATCGGCCGTCCCCGTCAGCTGTTC